>JBMCTR010000383.1:0-2823 GCA_048622955.1 Actinomycetota bacterium | reverse complement strand
GGCAACCGGCAGAAGGTCGCCATCGTCCAGGCCTTCATGCACGAGCCCAGCGTCCTGGTCCTCGACGAGCCGACGGCAGGCCTCGACCCGCTGCTCCAGCGCAACGTCCTGGACCTGGTCCGCGCCCGCCGCGAGGCCGGCTCCGCCGTGCTCTACTCCTCCCACCTGCTCCCCGAGGTCGAGGACATCGCCGACCGGGTCGGCATCCTGCGGCAGGGCGTGCTCGTCCGCGAGGACACCATCGCGAACCTGCACGACGTCGCCCGGCACCGGCTCGAGCTTCGCTTCGCGGGCGGGATCCCCGCCGGGCTGCTCGACGACGTCGAGAACGTCAGCGACGTGCAGGTGACCGACCGCACCGCGCACGTGGTCGTCGACGGCAGCGTCGCCGCGCTCGTCAGGAAGGTGGCCGACTACAACGTGGAGCGGATCATCAGCTACGACGAGGACCTCGAGGACATCTTCTTCACCTACTACCAGGACGGTGAGGACGCCCGATGAGAGCCGGGCTCGTGGTACGGCGGATGTTGCGCGACCGCCTCAAGTCGCTGACCTGGTGGACGCTCGCGATCGGCGCACTGGCGCTGGTGGTGGTGGCCAGCTACCCGTCGGTGCGCGACGCGGCGTCGGCCATGGAGCAGTTCGCCGAGTCGATGCCCGAGGGCATGCTCGAGGCGATGGGGGCGGAAGCCGGCATCACCTCGCCCGAGGGATACCTGAACAGCCAGTTCTACTCCAACATCTTCCCCATCGTGCTGCTCATCCTGGGCATCGGCGCCGCGGCCTGGACCGTCGCCGGTGCCGAGCGAGAGGGCACACTGGAAGCGCTGCTGGCCAACCCGGTGTCGCGGTCACGGGTCGCGCTCGAGCGCTTCGCCGGGGTGGCGGTGCTCGTGGCCGTCCCGACGCTGGTGGCCACCCTGCTGCTGATCGCGACCCGTACGCCCTTCGAGTATGCCGCGATCAGCGCGGAGAACCTCGCGGCAGCCGGCGTGGCGACGTACCTGCTGGTCATGGTGTTCGTCGCGCTCACGTTCGCGGTCGGCGCGGCGATCGGGAGCAAGGGCGCGGCCATCGCCGTGGGCGCCGGCCTGGCGGCCGCGACCTACGTGGTGTTCGCGTTGTCGACCTTCGTCGAGTTGTTCGAGAACCTGCGGTTCCTCGCGCCGTGGCACTGGTTCCTCGACAACTCCCCCCTCACCGAGGGCTGGACGTGGCCCGCGATCGGCTGGCCGCTGCTGGTGATCGTTCCCGCGGTGATCGTGGGAACCGTCCTGTTCACCCGGCGCGACCTGCGCTGAGCTCAGCTTCCCGGGATGTCCGCGTGGTTGCCGCCGGACACGATGACGACGGTGGTGTCGCCGGGCCCCGGGCGGTACGCACCGCTGAGCAGCGCGGCCAGGGCCGTGGCCCCGCCGGGCTCCGCGAGCACGCGGCAACGCTCCCAAAGCACCCGGCGCGCCTCGACGATCGAGTCGTCCGGCACCAGGACGGACGTCGTGCCGTGGTCGGATGCCACTGCGTGCGCGATCTGTCCGGCGACGGCGGCGCCCATGCTGTCGGCCGCGACTCCCCCGACGTCCGTCGGGACCGGACGGCCGTGGGCGACCGCGGTGTGCAGCGTCGGGCAGCGCTCCGGCTCCACCGGGACGACGATCGGCCCGCCGGCGGCGCCGTCGAGACCCAGCGTGACGCCGGCGTAGAGGCCGCCCCCGCCGCATGAGACGAGGACCGCCGACGCGTCCGCTGCCTGCTCGGCGAGCTCCAGGCCCAGCGTGCCCTGCCCGGCGACCACCGACGGCGTGTCGTAGGCGTGCACGCGCAGCACGTCCCGCTCCGCCGCCCAGCGCTCGCACTCCGCGAGCGCGTCGGCGTAATAGCCGTCCACCACGACGACGTCGGCCCCGAACGAGCGGACCCGGTCGACCTTGGCCTTCGGCGACGATGCGGGGACGTAGATTCGCGCCGGCACACCCGCCCGGCCGGCCGCCCATGCGATCGCGGCGCCGTGATTCCCGCCGGACGCCGCTACGACGCCGTCCGCGGGCGCAGCCGTGGACAGCAGGGTGTTCAGCGCCCCGCGGGCCTTGAAGACACCGACGTGCTGCAGCAGTTCCAGCTTGAGCACGACCCGTCCCGGTACACCGAGCTCCTCGCCCGCCAGGTCGAGCACGGGCGTGCGCCGTACGAGCCCGGCGAGCCGCCGGCCCGCGGCGACAACATCGTCGTGCGCCGGTACGGGTACGTCCACGCCCGCCGGCGTGAACGGGTTGCTGCGGGGCGTCATCTCCGCCCTCGCACCACGGCGACCGGGCGGTCCACGTGCTGGAGCACCGCACGGGCGATGGAGCCGAGGAGCATGCCCGTGACCGTGCCGTGGCCACGAGCGCCGACCACGACCAGGTCGGCGTCGGCGGCGTGCTGCTTGATGACCGCCGCCGCGTGCCCGGCCTCGACCACCTCGGTCACCCGCACCTCGGGGAACTTCGACCGCCACTCGCTGAGCTGCTCGGCAAGAATCCGCTTGGCCTTCGTCTCACCCTCGGAGTCGACGGCCTGCTCCGGCGTGAGAACCGGCTCCGGACGGCGGACGGCGGACACCGCCACGATCCGCGCCCCCTGCCGGGACGCGGTGGCGAAGGCGTACTCGACGGCCGCGCGGCACCGCGGCGAGCCGTCGACACCGAGGGTGATGGTCCGCTCACCCGAGCGGCGCGGCCGCCAGCTCCGCGGCACCACGGTCACCGGCACCCGGGCGTGCGTCGCGCAGGCGAGCGCGGTGGAGCCCAGGGTGAGCTCCGCGAACTGGCCGGCGCCCTCCCG
>JBMCTR010000382.1:0-2834 GCA_048622955.1 Actinomycetota bacterium | reverse complement strand
GTGTTCGCGACCGAGACGCTGGCGCTGGGCATCAACATGCCCGCGCGGTCGGTGGTCCTCGAGCGCCTGGTGAAGTGGAACGGGCAGACCCACGCCGACGTCACCCCGGCGGAGTACACCCAACTGACCGGGCGGGCCGGCCGCCGCGGCATCGACGTGGAGGGCCACGCGGTCGTGCTCTGGCAGCCCGACCTGGACCCGACCGCGGTCGCCGGCCTTGCCTCGACCCGGACGTTCCCGCTGCGCTCGTCGTTCCAGCCGTCGTACAACATGGCGGTCAACCTGGTCGGCCAGCTCGGGCGCAACCGGGCGCGGGAGCTGCTGGAGTCGTCGTTCGCCCAGTTCCAGGCCGACCGGGCGGTGGTGGGCCTTGCGCGGCAGCTACGGCGGCACGAGGAGGCCCTCGACGGCTACCGCGAGGCGATGGCCTGCGACCGCGGCGACTTCGCCGAGTACGCGCAGCTCCGGCAGGCGATCAAGGACAGGGAGGCGGCGCTGGCCCGGGAGAGCACCGCGCTGCGCCGCGCCGCCGCGCTGGAGTCGCTGACGCGGCTGCGCCGGGGTGACGTCGTCCGGGTGCCGTCGGGCAGGTTCGCGGGCATGGCCGTGGTCCTCGACCCGGGCGTGCCGGACGGCGGCGCGCCGCGGCCCACCGTACTGACCGAGAAGCGCCAGGTACGGCGGCTGTCGGCGAGCGACTTCCCGGTGGCGGTGGAGCCGCTCACCCGGTTGCGGATCCCGCGCTCGTTCAACCCGAAGGTTCCGGCGTCCCGCCGCGACCTGGCGGCGGCGCTGCGGGCCAAGGCGCCGCAGGACAAGGGCCGAGGGCGACCGCCGCGGGCGCGATCGGCGGCGGCCGACGACGAGGAGCTGGCCCGGCTGCGGCGCGAGCTGCGGGCCCATCCGTGCCACCACTGCCCGGACCGCGAGGACCACGCCCGCTGGGGCGAACGGTGGCTGCGGCTGCAGCGCGAGACCGACAAGCTCCAGCGGCGGGTGGAGTCGCGGACGAACACCGTGGCGCGGCAATTCGACCGGGTCTACGCGGTGCTGCAGGACGCGGAGTACCTGGACGGCGACACCGTGACCGCCGCCGGGCGCCGGCTCGCCCGGCTGTACACCGAGCTGGACCTGCTGGCCGCGGAGTCGCTGCGGGCCGGGCTGTGGGACGAGCTCGACCCCGCCGAGCTTGCCGCCTGCGTGTCGGCGCTGACCTTCGAGTCCCGCCAGCCGGACGACGCGGGCGCCCCGGCGCTGCCCACCGGGCGCGTCCGGGAGGTGCTGGGCGACATGGTGCACCTGTGGGGCGAGTTGCGGGCTCTCGAGTCGGAGCACGGCGTGGACTTCCTCCGCGAGCCCGACCTCGGCTTCGCGGCGGCAGCGTGGCAGTGGGCGAGTGGCCACCGGCTGGACTCGGTGCTGCTCGACGCCGACATGTCCGCCGGCGACTTCGTACGGGCCATGCGGCAGCTGATCGACCTGCTCGACCAAGTGGCGGTCGCAGCCGCGGACACGCCGCTGCGGGACACGGCGCGGCACGCGCTGGGAGCGCTCGACCGCGGCGTGGTCGCGTACGCCCGGCTGTGACACCGCGGCCGGCCGCCTGGCGGCGTGCTGGCTGCACAGAGCTTCCGAATGATTGCCATAGCAGCAACAAGGAAGCCACTTGCTGTGCAGTTCCGTTGATCGTCAGCGCTCGGCCGCGGGTTGCGGCTGGCCGTCGGCCGGCGCCTCGTCCACCGGCGCGTCCCCGGTTGCGAGTTCGTCGAGCCTCACGAGCTCGACGTCCTCGACGATCTTCCCGATTCGCATGGCGTGCTCACCTCCCCTCGCTGTCGAGTTGCTCGATGGCCTCAATGGCATGGTCGAGCGTGTCGAGGTACGGAACCCCGTAGCGCTCTGCTGCTTCCCGGCCCGCGCTCCGGACGCTGTCGGCCACGGCGCGACGCGGGCCGCTGATCGCCACGACTTTGGCGTACTGTGCGCGATACCCGTGCTCCCCGATGAGCACCCGGCCCCACAGCTCGACCACGCCGGCGACCCTGCCGGACCGGTGGCCCACGGGGTCCGGGTGGCGCCAGCTGTACAGCCCGCAGGTGCACCACGGCTCGACGGTGTGACCCGGCGCGGCGACACCGGCCGAGCCGAGCATCTCGCCGAGGACGCGGAACATCACCGCGTACCTGCCGTGGCACTCGGCGGTGTTGACGCCCGGCTTCCACAGCCTGCCCCGGGCGCCACGCAGGCCGCCCGGGGAGACCGACCACTCCCGCCAGCCGCGAAGCGGCCGGCCGACGGCGAGGACCGGGCCGGTGCACGCGCGCTGCAGATCATTGAGACTCACTGCCACGCTCCCGCAGCCGTTCGGCCAGTTCCACCGAGTGGGTGATGATCTGGTCGAGGGAGGCGAGCCACCGCTCGGCCGTCACGTCCGACCCGGATTCCAGCGCGTCGCTGTCCAGGAGCCGGCGCAGCGTCCTCTCCGCCGTGCCGAGGCGGTTCGCGGCCGAGCGAAGCTCGGTGGCGCGCCGGCGAACGGCCTTGACGATCTCGGCGTGCCGGTCGATGACGGTGCTGCCGAGTTTAAGCAGGTCACTCGGGTTGCCGCCGTCGTCGGCGATACGCTCGGCGGCCTCGCGTACCACCACGGTCTCCGCCTCGGCGCGGCGTGTTCCTTCGGCGACCCTGGCTGCCACGAGCGCCTCGATCCCGTCCCGGTAGGCAGCCAGCGCCGCGGCGCGCACCCGTTCCTCACGCCGGACCCGCTCGGCCCGGTCGCTGGTCTGCTGTTCGCGCCGCCGCCGCGCCTCGGCCCGGACCGCGGCACGCCGGGC
>JBMCTR010000381.1:0-2834 GCA_048622955.1 Actinomycetota bacterium | reverse complement strand
GCTGGATCTCGAGCACAGCGTTCTTCCCTGGCACGCTCAGCGTGACGGGATCGCGGAGCTGGCCGGATGGCTGTCCCTGACCACGGGAAGTCTCGCCAAGCTCGGCCAGGATATTCTTCTGCTCGCCCAGACCGGGATCGCCGAGGGCCGGGTCGCCGGCGGCGCCTCATCCAGCATGCCCCAGAAGAACAATCCCGTGGGCGCGGAGCTTCTCGTGGCGCTTGCCCGCCACAACGCGGCGCTGCTCGGTGAAGTGCACCAGGCATTGATTCACGGTAATGAACGCGACGGCGCTGCGTGGAACGGCGAGTGGATTGCCCTGCCCCAGATGGCGGTCGCCGCCGGCGCGGTCGGGGGTGCGGTCTGGCTGGTCGGGTGGTCCGACGTCACGGCCCTCGACGACGTGCGCGTGACAGGTGCCCGCGGCCCGTTGCGGGAGGCCGTCGCCGCCGCGGCTCCGGCTCCGATCGGCACGCCGCTGATCCGCGTGGACACCGAGCGCATGGCCGCCGCTGCCCGGGAGGTGCCGGCTGTGGAGTCGGCCGCGGCACGGCGGTCGTGGCCCGACGCGGTCGTGATCGACGTGACGCCCCGGACGCCCGCGGCGGCGGTCCCGGACGGCTCGTCGTGGTGGCTGGTCGACCGGCACGGCGTGCTGTTCGGGGAGTCCTCCCGGCAGCCGGAGGGCCTGCCGGTCCTGGACGCCCCGGCGGATGCCGACGCGGCTGCGGCCAGGGCGGCGGGCGTGGCGGTCCTCGGCGGCCTGCCCGACGACCTGCGGGCGTCGGTGGCCGAGGTGGTCGCGCCGACGCCCGCGTCGGTGGAGCTGGCCCTCGACGGCGGCGCTACGGTGGTGTGGGGTACTGCCGACCGGACGGCGCGCAAGGCGGAGGTGCTGCGGGCACTGCTGGACTCGGTGGACGAGCCCGCGTCCGTGTACGACGTCTCCGCTCCGTCGAGTCCCGCGGTCCGGCCCTGATGTTCGATCAGCGGTGGTGCGGCGTGTCTGCGTACTCGGGCGCGGGCGAGCACCTAGCGTGCTCGTTAGCGCTCAGGTTGACATAACTATAAACCTCAACTTGAGGGTCAGAGTTTGGTACGACAGCTGGAACTGAAGGCCGGCCGCCACGGGGGGCCGGGCGCATGAGAGCTCGAGCGAGAGGCGAGGCGACGTGACCGCTCCGCAGAACTACCTCGCGGTGATCAAGGTTGTGGGCATCGGCGGCGGGGGGGTCAACGCCGTCAACCGGATGATCGAGGTTGGCCTCAAGGGCGTCGAGTTCATCGCGATCAACACCGACGCGCAGGCGCTGTTGATGAGCGATGCCGACGTCAAGCTGGACGTCGGCCGGGAACTGACGCGCGGCCTGGGCGCCGGAGCCAACCCGGAGGTCGGCCGCAGCGCCACCGAGGACCACGCTGAGGAGATCGAGGAGGTCCTCAAGGGCGCCGACATGGTCTTCGTCACCGCCGGCGAGGGTGGCGGCACCGGGACCGGCGGCGCCCCCGTCGTGGCGCGGATCGCCCGTGAGCTCGGCGCGCTCACCATCGGCGTCGTGACCCGGCCGTTCATGTTCGAGGGCCGCCGCCGCGCGCTGCAGGCCGAAGTCGGCATCGAGGCGCTGCGGGAGGAGGTCGACACGCTGATCGTGATCCCGAACGACCGGCTGCTGTCGATCAGCGACCGCCAGGTGAGCGTGCTCGACGCGTTCAAGAGCGCCGACCAGGTGCTGCTTTCCGGTGTCCAGGGCATCACCGACCTGATCACGACTCCCGGCCTGATCAACCTGGACTTCGCCGACGTCAAGTCGGTGATGAGCAACGCCGGTTCGGCGCTGATGGGGATCGGCTCGGCCCGCGGCGAGGACCGCGCCGTCGCCGCGGCCGAGATGGCGATCTCCTCGCCGCTGCTCGAGGCGAGCATCGACGGGGCGCACGGCGTGCTGCTGTCCGTGTCGGGCGGCTCCGACCTCGGCCTGTTCGAGATCAACGAGGCGGCGAACCTGGTGGCGCAGGCGGCGCACGACGAGGCCAACATCATCTTCGGCGCGGTGATCGACGACGCGCTCGGCGACGAGGTGCGGGTCACGGTGATCGCCGCGGGCTTCGACGGCGGCCTGCCGCAGCGCCGGGAGGGAAGCACCGTGTTCCGGTCCGAAGCCGGGCGTGCCTCCGAGGTGGGCTCGGGAGCCGGCGATTCGGACGCGCAGGAGCGGGAGGACGACGAGGAGGACGAGGAACCGGACACCGTACGGCGGTCGGCCGAGCGACGACCGTCCGACGACGGTCCGGCCGAGCCGGATAGGCCGGTCACGGCCACGCGCGACCCGCACGGCGTGGGCGGCAGGGGCGGCACGGGCGGTATGGACGGCGTGGACGGCATGCTCCACACCGGCAACGACGACCTCGACGTCCCCGACTTCCTCAAGTAGGTGCTCCGCTACGAGGAGGCGGTCGGCGCGGTACGGTTCGCCGTCACCGACCGGTCCGGCGGCGCGAGCCGGGGGACGTACCGGGAGTTGAACCTGGGCGGCCACGTCGGCGACGACCCGTCCGCGGTCCGCACGAACCGGCGGTACGTGGCCGAGCGCATCGGGGTGGCCGAGCGGCGCGTGCTGTACATGAACCAGGTGCACAGCGCGGATGTGGTGGCCGTCGACGGGCCGTGGGGCGAGTCGGTGCCCGCGGCTGATGCGCTCGTGACGCGGGAGCCGGGGCTCGCGCTGGCTGTGCTCGTCGCCGACTGCGTCCCGGTGCTGCTCGCCGATGTGGCGGCCGGGGTCGTGGGCGTGGCGCACGCCGGCCGGGTCGGCCTGGTGGCCGGTGTCGTCCCG
>JBMCTR010000380.1:0-2837 GCA_048622955.1 Actinomycetota bacterium | reverse complement strand
GTCGGCACACGCGCCGCGATGCCGCATGTGCACTGCCGTGACGTTACAACGAAGACTTCCGGCCGTGTGTGCCCGGATCTTGCCGCCGGGCGGACGTGGCCCGAGCCCGCCCTTCGGACCGAATCCGCGGACCGCCGGATGCGATCCGCAGACCGTTGTCTACTGGGCGGGCCGGGCCCGACCTCGTCTCACCCCGTGCCGCACCGGACCGCACGACCTGCCGCACCGCGCGAACGTGAGCCTGGCTCGCGGGGGCAGCCGGTGGCTCGCCCTGACCCCGTCCGCGCAGCCAGCCAGGAAGGCCGGCCGACGCGGTGTCCGCTGGTGGACTCATGTGACTCTGCCCCGCCAGGCCGAGCCTGTCAACCTGACGCTGACCTGCGGGTACGTAGATCGTGGCAGGTCACCCAGGCCCTTGTCAGGGCTAAACATCTTCAAGAATCACCCGGCCGATCCGCCCTCCTGTCGCACGCCGGACTGGTCAATCACTGCTCCGTACCTCCGCCCAGGACTTGTCGGCGGCGAAGACGGCGCGGCCGCGAACGACTGTACGGACGCATCGCGGGAGGTCGGTACCCGGCGACAGATCCGGCAGGCCCGTGGACGTTCCTCCCGCGGCGCGTGCCGGCCGCCCGGAAACGTCCCACACCGCGTACGTCGCCTGCATGCCCGGCGCCAGGACGCCGGCATCGTCGACCCGCGCCGCCAGCCGGCCGCCGCGGGTGGCCGCCGCGAACGCGTCGGGGACGCTCATCCGCTGCTGCGGGGTGCGGTGGTACGCCGCAGCACGGACGGTCTCCCAGCCGCCGAGCGGTGCGACGGGTGAGTCCGAGCCGAAGGCCAGGGTCACCCCTGCGTCCAGCATCGAGGCAAACGGGTTGAGCGCCGCCGCCCGATCGGGACCGAGTCGCGCTGCGTACAGGCCGTCCCGGCCGCCCCACAGTTCGTCGAACGGCGGCTGCACGCTCGCCAGCACGCCGAGCCGGGCCATCTCCCCGATCAGGTCCGGTGTGATCATCTCGACGTGCTCGAGTCGGTGCCGAGAGGCCCGCACCGCCGCTTCGCCGCAGCGCTCGGCCGCTCGTGAGATCGCGCCGACGGCCACCCGGACGGCCTCGTCCCCGATGCAGTGGAACCCCGCCTGCATGCCGGCCTCGGTGCACGCGACCACGTGCTCGGCGGCTGCGTCGACGTCCAGGTAGAGCTGGCCGCGGGTCGACGGGTCGTCGGCGTACGGCTGCGTCAGCCGGGCGCTGCGTGAGCCGAGGGAACCGTCCACGGTCAGATCCCCTGCCGCGCCGGCGGCGCCCACGGCACGGGCTCGCTTGACGCCCGCCTCGCCCCAGTACGGGATGACCTCCGGCAGCGGCTCGGACCGGCTCAGGTCGACCAGCAGACGGAGGTCGTGCTCGCTGGTGATGTGCGGGGCGGCCATCTCGTGCACCGCGCCGATCCCGAGGGCGGCGGCGTGCCGCAGCACGTCCCGGTGGAGCGCGCGGCGCCGGTCGTCCGGGATCCCGTCCTGCAGCGCGCGCCGGGCAACCGTCTGCGCCTGCCGCCGTACGAGGCCGTCCTCGTAGCCGTCCGAGCCGGCGATGGCCGGCGCCCGTTCCAGCAGCGCGGTCGACACGACGGAACTGTGGCCGTCCACCCGGCTCAGCAGCACGACCGCGCCGTTCGTGGCGCGCTCGACCTCCTCGCGGGTTGGCGGGCGACCCTCGGGCCAGGTGTTCTCGTCCCAGCCCTGCCCGGTCACCGGCTCGCCCGGGTGCGCCGCCGCGTACGCCGAAAGCCGCGCCAGGAAGTCCGGCAGCGAACGGGCGCCGGCCACGTCGACGCCGTGCTCGCTCAGCGCCGTCTGGAGGACATGGATGTGGGCGTCGACGAACGCCGGCGTGACGAGGGCGCCGCCGAGATCGATGACCTCGTCCGCGCTGCCCGCGTACGGGGCGGCCGCGGGCTCCGTGCCGGTCCACTCGATCCGGTCGCCGGCGGCAAGCATCGCGGTGGCAGGCGGGTCCGCCGAGGTGTAGATCACGCCATTGCGCAGCAGGACCGATCTGCTCACCCGCCAAGTGTGCCCGCCGCAGGGCTTAGACTCGCGCAGGACACCCGGTGCGTGATCCAACCCGACGAGCCCCGGAACGAGCACAGGAGTCGACAGTGACGGTGCTGGCGGATCGCTACGAGCTGGCATGGCCGCTCGGATCGGGCGGGATGGCGCAGGTGTACGCCGCGTACGACCGGGTCCTCCAGCGGCAGGTGGCGATCAAGCTGATCAACGACGCCCACGTCCGGGACCCGGAGGGCGTGGAGCGGTTTGCCCGGGAGGCCCGCCTCGCGGCAGGGTTGCAGCACCCCAACACCGTCGCGGTGTTCGACGTCGGCGACGCCGATGGCCGTCCCTTCATCGTCATGGAGCTCGTCGAGGGCCGCACGCTCGCCGACCGGCTCCGCGACGAGGGACGGTTGCCTCCGCACGAGACCGTGGCCATCGCCGACGCGGTCCTGTCCGGCCTTGGCGCCGCCCACGACCGCGGGATGGTGCACCGCGACGTCAAGCCGTCGAACATCCTGCTGCCGGCCGAGGGCGGGGTGAAGCTGGCCGACTTCGGTATCGCCACCGTCGGGGGCGCTGCCGACCTGACCGGTGTCGGCCAGGTTGTCGGGACGCCCCGGTACCTGGCGCCGGAGCGGGCGACCGGCCAGCCGGCCACTCCGGCCAGCGACGTCTACGCCGTCGGCGCGATCATGTATGAGTGCCTTGCGGGTCGGCCGGTGTTCCAGGCCGAGGGCGCGGCGACCGCCGGCGGGCACACGCCGGCCCCGCCGTCGGC
>JBMCTR010000379.1:0-2839 GCA_048622955.1 Actinomycetota bacterium | reverse complement strand
TGTACTTGATGTCGGCGTAGCTCTCCCCCGGCTCGGACTCGAACACCGTCCCCTGGAAAATCGGAAAGACCACCGACCCTTCCATGCCCGGTCGCCGCACCCCGCCGTGCACCGCGCGGGTCTCGAATCCCTGGCCGCCACCGTTCACGCCCGCCTCCTTGCCACCGTGGGATCACCGCTGCACAGGTCGGCCACCGTACCGTTCCGGACGGCGTTGTCCACGATGATCACACTACCCGCGCCATGGCGCCGTCACGCCCGCGGCACGTACAGTCGTGCCGATCGACTCGACCGCGGTGAGGTGATCGTTGTGGCCGACTCCGGGACGGCCAGTGCACTGGTGACGGGCGGCGCGGGCGGCATCGGCCACTCGCTCGGCCGGATGCTCGCGCAGCGCGGCCACGCCGTTGTGCTCGCCGACCTCGACACGGAACACGGACCGACGGTGGCCGCGCGGATCGGAGGGCGCTTCGTCGCAGCCGACGTGCGGGACGAGGAATCGGTCGCGGCCGCGGTCGCCGCCGCCGAGGAACTCGGGCCCGTTCGCACGGTGTTCCTCAACGCCGGCACCTCGGCCGGTCGAGTGCCCATTCACGAGGTGGCGGTCGACGACTACCGGAGGGTGTTCGGCGTCAACGTCGACGGCGTGTTTCTCGGCATCCGGGCCGCCGTCCCGGCGTTGCGCAGGGCCGGGGGCGGCGCGATCGTCGCGACCGCCTCGCTGGCGGGCGTGGCCGCGTGGCCGGGGGACCCCGTCTACGTGGCGAGCAAGCACGCGGTGGTGGGCATGGTGCAGTCGTCCGCACCGGATCTGGTCGAGTACGGCATCAAGCTGTCCGCCGTCTGTCCCGGATTCGTCGACACGCCGATGGTGTCCGAGGAGTTCCGCACCTCCGGCTTCCCTCTGCTGGCCGCCGAGGAGGTCGCTACCGCCCTGATGGACGCTGCAGAGAATGCCGAGCCCGGCGAACTGCGCATCGTCCAACCGGGCATCGGTGCGGTGCAGTACCAGCCCCGGCGCGTCCCCGCGGCCCGGGCGGCCGACGGGAGCAAGCCACCCGTGCCGGGCGGCTGACCGATCCGACAGATCCGACCGAGTTCCGACCGATCCGACCGAGATCCGACCGATCCGACGGGTCGGACCGGTCCGACCGGACCGACCAGACCGTCCGGGTGCCGCAGGTAGACGGACGGTGGTTGCCGCCTTTGCTCTGCTCGCCGTAGGGAAGCGCCGCCCTTGCTCTGCCCGTTCTGAATAGGCGCCGCCCCTGCTCTGAATAAGCGCCGCCCCTGCTCTGCCCGCCTGGCGGGAGCGGCGGCGCGGAGATGGCCGGGTTCTCGCCCAGCGACCGCCAACGCGATGGTCGAAGTCGAACGTGATGATCAAACTCGACCTCGAGCCGCCCCTGAAGACCCGGAACGCACATTTGATCATCAGGTTTGATATCGACCATCACGTTCGACTTCGATCATCACGTCTTCGGAACGACGGTCGACTTCGCGATCATCCCGCGGCCACAATCCTTTGGCGTCAAGATGCTCGACGCATAGGATTTCGCCGTGCAGGACGAGGTCGATCGCATCATCGAGGCCTGGCGACGCGAACGTCCCGACCTCGATGTCACACCCCTCGAGGTGCTCTCCCGGGTAAGCCGGCTCGCCCGCCACCTCGACCGCCGCCGCCGAGCCGCGTTCGCGGGCGTCATCATCGACGGCGCGGGGCTCGAGCCCTGGGAGTTCGACGTCCTCTCCGCCCTGCGGCGCTCCGGCCCGCCGTATGAGTTGTCCCCAAGCGAGCTGATCGCCCAGACGCTGGTCACCAGCGGCACCATGACGACCCGCGTGGAGAAGTTGGCGCAGCGCGGGCTCGTGCGCCGCAGCAGGCGGGAGACCGGCGACCGCCGGGGTGTGCGGGTACAGCTGACCGACGCCGGCCGCGACGCCGCCGACGCCGCGCTCGAAGGGCTGCTCGCCCATGAGCGTTCGCTGCTAGCCGACCTTTCCGCCGCGGATCGCGACCAACTCGCCAACCTGCTGCGCACGCTCGTACTTCCGTTCGACGGGCTGGCCGGTTGACCCTCGCGCCGCCGGCGCCGGCCGGACAGTACCCTTTCTGCCGATATGATGCTCGATGCCCGGCTCGCCGCGTTGGTCGGCACTCTTCCGATTCTCCTCGCCGGGACGGGTATCCCGTTCGATGAACCGGTCGGCGGTGCACAGCTCGGTGCACGCGGCGAGCCGGTTGTCGACACCGGCTCAGGCGTGCCGGAATTGCCGGACGTCGAGGCCGCCTCCTGGCTGATCGCCGACACCGACAGTGGGGACGTCCTCGCGGCCCGGAATGCACACGAGCCGCGACCGCCCGCGAGCACCATCAAGCTGCTCACTGCGCTCGCCCTGCTGCCGGACATCGACCGCGGCACCACCTACGTGGCCACCGAGCAGGTGGCGCGGGTCGAGGGCAGCCGGGTCGGGCTGGTCCCGGACGAGCGCTACTCGATCAGCGACCTCGAGCACGGGCTGCTGCTGGCCTCGGGCAACGACGCCGCGTACGCGGTCGCCGAGCTCGCCGGAGGGGCCGACGCGGCGCTGGAGAAAATGAACGACGCAGCGGCCCGGCTCGGAGCTTTCGACACCGTCGCCACGACCCCCGACGGGATGGACGCTGCCAGGCAGCTCTCGTCCGCCTACGATCTGGCGCTGATCGGGCGAGCCGTGCTCGCCGACGATGCGCTCGCCGGGGTCGCGCGCACCCGGACCTACGACTTTCCCGGTACGGACGGGGAGACGTTCCAGATCCAGAACCAGAACCGGCTGCTCGGCAGCTACGACGGCGCCG
>JBMCTR010000378.1:0-2842 GCA_048622955.1 Actinomycetota bacterium | reverse complement strand
CACGAGGTCTGCACGCCTGGTGCGGTAGGGGCGACCCTGCCGAACGTGATCGAACGCGCCCAACGTCTCGTGGCGAGGGTGGCTGATGCACCGGCTTGCCGCGGTTCCGGCGCCGGCGCTCGTCCTGCTCGGTATCTGCTCGCTGCAGTTCGGCGCCGGCCTCGCAAAGAACCTGTTCGACGTGCTGCCGCCGAGCGCAGTGGTGACGCTGCGCCTGGGGACCTCCGCCGTCGTCCTGCTGCTGCTGGGCCGCCGGCTGCTGCGTGGCGTGTTCCGCCGACACCGGCCCGGCGACTTCGCCGTCGCCGTGGCGTTCGGTGTCGCCCTGGCCACGATGAACTTCTCGATCTACGAGTCGTTCTCGCGGATACCGCTGGGCATCGCTGTGACCATCGAGTTCCTTGGCCCGCTGGGGCTCGCCGTGGTCCTTTCCCGGCGCAGGCTCGACCTGGTGTGGGTGGCACTGGCGGGTACCGGCGTCGTCCTGCTCTCCCGGAACGACGGCGACGGGCGGATCACCGTGGCGGGTGTCGCGTTCGCCCTGCTCGCCGCGACGGCGTGGGCGGCGTACATCCTGCTGAGCGCAGCGACGGGACGGCGGTTCGCCGGGTCGTCCGGGTTGGCCATCGCGAGCCTCGTCGGTGCCGTGCTCGTCCTTCCCGTCGGCGTCGGCACCGGCGGAACGGCACTGCTGCAACCGGAGCTGCTGGCCATCGGCGTGCTCATCGGGCTGATGTCGTCGGTGATCCCCTACACCTTCGAGCTCGAGGCGCTGCGCCGGATGCCCGCCCAGCCGTTCGGCATCCTGATGAGCCTGGAGCCCGCGGCTGCCGCCCTTGCCGGGCTGGTGGTCGTCGGTGAGGTGTTGCACGCCGTGGAGTGGGCCGCGATCGGCTGCGTCATCGTCGCATCCGCCGGCGCGACCCGCTCCCAGCAGCAGCCCCGCGAGGCTCCCGAGGCCTGAGCCGCTACGCAGGGCTGCGCAGCACGCTGTACGGGTCGCGGGGGACGCCGTCGACCCGCACCTCCAGGTGCAGGTGCGGCCCGGTGGTGTTGCCCGACGACCCGACGGCCCCGATCCGCTGCCCGGTGCCGACGCGGTCGCCCGGTTCGGCGGCAACGGCGGACAGGTGGGCGTAGTAGCTGGTCACAGCCCCGTGGTCGATGATCACCCGCCGACCGTACGCGCCGCCGGACGGTCCTGCGGCCACGACCCGCCCTGGAGCGATCGCGACCACGGGCGTTCCGGTCGGAGCGGCGAAGTCCAGGCCGGTGTGCCGGCCGGAGGCCCACATCGAGCCGGCCTCGCCGAACGTCGCCGTGATCCGGTAGTCGCCGGCGACGGGCTCCAGCCACTCGCCCACGACGGCCTCGGCGACCACCGGCGGCCGATCGAGGCCTGCCCGAGCACGGCGCACGGGATCCGGCAGCCAGCGCAACGGCCCGCGGATGGCGGTGGCCGCGGCCACTTCGACCTCCCAGCCCTCGACTGCGCACGACCGCAGGCTGGCCCCGTTTGCCATGCTGACCTTCTCGGCCGCGGCGCAGGGATCATCGCCGGACCGCAGCGTCTCAGCCGCAGCGAGCGCCGAAAGGTCCGCCGCGGCCGCGGCCCGGTGCCGGGCCCGGTACCCCGAGCCCAGGGTCGCGACCGCCAGCAGCGCCGTCACGATGACCAGCACAGCGGCGAGCACGAGCACCGAGCCCGCTCCCCGCTCACGCGCACCGGCGGAACGCCGCGCGGCGGGCCCGGCGGTCACCGTCCCTCCTCCACAGCCGTCGCGGACGACCGGACGGTCGGGGCCGGCAGCCGGTCAGCGAACGGGACGGGCGGCCGCATCGGCACCGCGCACTCGACGCCGACGAGTCCGTTCCCCTCGGTGATGCGGATCGTCGCGCTGCCCGGCGCCACGGCCTGCGCCACCTCGCGAACGGTCGCCGTCTGCTCTCCCCGCGCAGCCGCCCGCGCCGCCTCCCGGGCGGCGTCGGCGCACCGAAGCTGAGCGAGCCCGAGCGAGATCGTCCAGACGGCGGCCAGCACCACGAGCGCCAGCGCCGGCAGGGCTGCCGCGATCTCCGCCGTCACCGCACCCCGTTGCCGGCCCGGGTCGTCCGGGGACGCGCGGGCTGCGCGCCGGCGGGGAAGTCCCCGCCGGCGCAGCTCTGTCACCCTCATCCGAGGAGCCCGAACGCAGTGCTCAGGACGTCGGTGAGCATCCCGGAGACCGTGTCGCTCTCCAGGAGCTTGTAGAGGACGCCGGCGAAGCCACACGCCGCGACGGTGCCGACGGCGTACTCCGCGGTGGTCATCCCGCGCTCGCTGCGGCGGCGGAGCACTGTGCGGATCGAGAACATAGGAACCTCCCTGTCCCCGGCGGCCGGCCGGTGCGGGGGCCGCGAACTGCGGCCTGCTTCCAGGCTGTTGCGCCGGCTGTGGGCGCATGGGAGCTCGATGCGGATCTGTGGACAGCGCCGATCCCGGAGGGCGGGGTGTGGATAACCGGGCCGGGCGAAACTCGACGGCGACCCGGCGGTCCGGCGAGATTCAGGGCAGCAGCGGCAGGCCGACCGTCACGACGACCGGCACCACACCGACGAGGACGAACGCGGGCAGGAAGCACAGGCCGAGCGGGGCCGCCGCGCGGGCACCGAGCGAGCGGGCGCGCGCCTCCGCCGCCCACCGCAGGGAGTCGCACGCGTCCTGCGCGACCCTTTCGAGCGCTGGAACCGGCGACGTGCCCCGGTCGCCCGCGCCCACGAGGGCCCGCCCGAGAGGCCGCAGCTGCGGATCGCGACGCAGCGGCTCCCAGGCCACCGCCGGCTCGGCGCCCAACCGGAGCGA
>JBMCTR010000377.1:0-2846 GCA_048622955.1 Actinomycetota bacterium | reverse complement strand
ACGGTGAAGGCGTACGCGCCGTCGTGCTCGCCCACGACCTCCCCCTGCTGGTCGACGACGTCGCCCGGCGTCTCCCCCAGCCGGTCGCGCAGGAAGCCCGCGGTGTCGCCGTTGGCGACGAAGCAGATGTCGTGGCTGTCCGGCTTCTCGGCCACCGCCAGGCCGCGCGCCGCCGCCTCGGCCCGGACGTCCCGCTTCAGCGACTCCCCCAGCGGGAACATCGCGCCGGCGAGTTGCTCCGCCGTCAGCACACCGAGCACGTACGACTGGTCCTTCTCCGGGTCGACCGCGCGGTGCAACTCGCGGCCGTGCGCGCCGTCCACCACCCGCGCGTAGTGCCCGGTGCACACCGCGTCGAAGCCCAGCGCCCGGGCGCGGTCCAGGACGGCCGCGAACTTGATCCGCTCGTTGCACCGCATGCAGGGGTTGGGCGTCCGGCCCGCCGCGTACTCGGCGACGAAGTCGTCCACGACGTCGTCCCGGAACCGCTCGGCGAGGTCCCACACGTAGAACGGGATGCCCAGCAGGTCCGCAGCGCGCCGGGCGTCCCGCGAGTCCTCCAGCGTGCAGCAGCCCCGCGCGCCGCTGCGGAACGACTGCGGGTTGGACGACAGCGCCAGGTGCACCCCCGTGACGTCGTGGCCCGCGTCGACGCACCGCGCCGCGGCGACGGCCGAGTCGACCCCGCCGGACATCGCAGCAAGTACCCGCACCGGTGGATCAGCCCTTCGAGACGTTCACGTACCCGGCCACCCGCGCCCGCTCCACGACCGGCCCGATCGCCGCGGCGAGCGCCTCGATGTCCGACCGGGACGAGGTGTGGCCGAGGGAGAACCGCAGCGAGCCGCGCGCGAGCAGCGGGTCCGCCCCCATCGCCAGCAGCACGTGCGACGGCTCGGGCACGCCCGCGGCGCACGCCGACCCGGTCGAGCACTCGATGCCCTGCGCGTCCAGCAGGAGCAGCAGCGAGTCGCCCTCGCAGCCCGGGAACGACACGTGCGCGATGCCGGGCAGCCGCTGCCGCGGGTCCTCCGGCCCGTTGACGACGGCGTCCGGCACGGCCGCCCGGATGGCGTCGACCAGTTCGGCCCGCAGTGCGCCCAGCCGCTCGGTGGCGGACTGCTGCTCACCGGTCGCCGTCGACACCGCCGTGGCGAGCCCGGCGATCGAGGCCGTGTCCACGGTCCCGGAGCGCACCTCGCGCTCCTGGCCGCCGCCGTGCAGGATCGGCACCAACTCGGTCTCCCGGCGGACGAGCAGCGCGCCCGCGCCCACCGGCCCGCCGAGCTTGTGGCCGGACAGACTCAGCGCGTCCAGCCCGCTGTCGCCGAAGTCGACCGGGACGGCGCCCACGGCCTGCACCGCGTCGGAGTGCACGGGGACGCCGTAGTGCCCGGCGGCCGCGACCACGGCCTGCACCGGCTGGAGCGTGCCCACCTCGTTGTTCGCCCACATCACGCTCACCAGCGCGACCGACTCCGGGTCGCGGGCGATCGAGGCGGTCAGCGCGTCGACGTCCAGCCGCCCCACGGCGTCGACCGGCAGCAGTTCGACCTCGGCGCCCTCGACCTTGCCGAGCCACTCGACCGTGTCCAGCACGGCGTGGTGCTCGACCGCGGACACGAGCACCCGCAGCCGGCGCGGGTCCGCGGCCCGGCGCGCCCAGAACAGCCCCTTGAGGGCGAGGTTGTCCGCCTCGGTGCCGCCCGCGGTGAACACGACCTCGCTCGGCCGGGCCCCGAGCGCTGCGGCGACGCTCTCCCGGGACTCCTCCACGGCCTTGCGCGCGGCACGGCCCGACCCGTGCAGCGACGACGGGTTGCCGAGTGCCTGCATCCGCGCCGCGACGACGTCGACCACCTCGGGCAGGACGGGCGTGGTCGCGGCATGGTCGAGGTATACGTGGCCGGCAGACATCTTCCCCAGCGTACGCCCCGTCAGTAGCTGGGCGGAGTGACGGCGACCAGGAAGCGGGCGGTCGAGACGTCGGGGTTGACGTACCGGTGGGGTGACCTGGAGTCGAAGTAGCAGCTGTCGCCCTCGAGGAGCTCGTGCTTCTCGTCGCCCACCTCGACCACGACCCTGCCCTCCAGCACGACGACGCACTCCTCGGACGGGTGCGACCACGGTTGCGGGGACGACTCCCCGCCCGGCTCGAGCGTGCCCTCCAGCACCTCGAGCCGCCCGACGCCGGGCGACACCCGGGCGTAGCTGATGTGGCCGTGCGGCGACGCCACCCGGATCCTGCGGTCCGCACGAACCACCACGCTCGAGGCCTGCTCGTCCTCGCGGAACAGGCTGAACAGCGGCAGGTCCAGGGCGCGGGCGATCCGCCGCAGGGTCTCCAGGCTGGGGTCGGTGATGTCGCGCTCGACCTGGCTGATCAGGCCCTTCGACAGGCCGGTCAGCTCCGCGAGCCGTGCGAGCGTCAGGCCCCGGCTGCCCCGCAACTCCCGGATCCTGCTGCCTATCACGGAACCGGCCACGGGGCTGAACGAGAACACCTGCTCATCATCGTCACGATAGCCGCCGGCCCGCGGGCGTACGCGGGGACGGGGCGAGCGGCACCAGGCCGGAGTCGACGGCATCGAGGACGAGATCCACGTCCGCGCGCTCGTTCCAGCCGTGGCACGACACCCGCAACGCCAGGACGCCGAGCGCGCCGCGCACCGATGCCCGCACACCACGGGTGGCCAGGCTCGCCTCCAGGTCGGCCGCGCTCCCGTCCACCGCCACGCTCACCAGCGGAGAGGTGTCGGACGGATCGACCAGGCACGCTCCGAGACCGCGCTCGCGCAGCCCGGCACGCAGCGCGCCGGCGAGATCCATGGCGCGCCGCTCGACGC
>JBMCTR010000376.1:0-2853 GCA_048622955.1 Actinomycetota bacterium | reverse complement strand
CCTGCGTATGGATCCGGCATGCGATGTGGCGGGCCGACGCAGACCCGCAGGCGCTGGACCAGTCCGAACTGTTCGATCTGATCATCGAGCCTGGTGAGCTGGCAGCCGAGTTCGACCGCGGGCCTACCGTCGGTCGCGGCGACGCGCACGTTGTGGGTCCGGTGACGCTGCTCGACCGCGATGAACTGCTCGACCGCGACAAGGCCCGGTCTGACCTGGGCGTGGATCCGCAGGCGGGAGCCTTGCTGGTGCTGCCGGAGACCGGCAAGATCACTGGCGATGTCACTGGCAGTGCCGGCAGCATCACGTCGGACCTGGATGTCCTCGCGGACGAGGTGGCCACCTGGGACGGCTGGCGGATCTACCTGGCGAACGCCCCGGACGCCGGCGACGACACGGTGGGACGGAGCGACGTCCGGGTGCTGTCCGCCTACCCGCTGGCGCGCTACCTGCGCGCCTTCGACGGCGCCGTGGCCGCCTCCGACTACACGAGTTACCACGAGTTACTCATGGCCGGAGTGCCGACGATCTTCCTTCCCGGTCTCGGGACGGGGAGCGACGACCAGTTCGGCAGGGCGTTCTACGCCGAGAAGGCAGGCGTCGGGATGTGCCTGCAGACTCTCCGTCCCGACATGGTCGGCGAGGCGCTGCGGGCGCTGACCTCGGCCCGGCTCAGCGCCGCCATGCGGCAGCACATGCAGGAGACGTACCCGCCCAACGGCGCCACCGAGGCGATGCGGCTGGTGGAGGAGACCGTAGGCGGCTAGACGACGCCGACACCAACCGTCGTTGACAGCAGATGTCTTCAACACCGTGCTGTCGGCGGCACCTCCTGTCGCTCTCTCTACACAGTTGCGCTCCTGCGCGCCCTCGTCTAGAGTTATTCATCAGGTGATGAATTAATTTCTAAGTGAGGTGCTCATGGAGACCACCGTCGAGGTGACCGACCTCGTGGTCGAACGCGGGAACAAGGACGTGCTGCACGGCGTCAGCGCGCAGCTGCAGCCCGGCGTCGTCACGGGCCTGCTCGGGCCGAGCGGCGCGGGCAAGACGACATTCATGCGGGCCATCGTCGGCGTCCAGCTCGTCAAGTCCGGGCAGGTCACGGTGCTTGGCCAGCCGGCCGGGTCGAAGGGCGTGCGGCACCGGATGGGTTACCTGACCCAGTCGCCGAGCGTGTACCCGGACCTGACCGTGCGGGAGAACGTCGGCTACTTCGCGGCAATGCACGGCTACGGCTTGGACGACGCGGACCGGATGATCGCCGATGTCGGCCTGGCCGATCAGTCGGACCAGTTGGTGTCGACGCTGTCCGGTGGCCAGCACAGCCGCGCCTCCCTGGCGTGCGCGCTGGCCGGCCAGCCGGAAGTCCTCGTCCTGGACGAACCGACGGTGGGGCAGGATCCGGTGCTGCGCGACGAGTTGTGGCGGCGGTTCCGCAAGCTCGCCCAGGACGGCGTCACCATGCTGGTGTCCAGCCACGTCATGGACGAGGCGAACCGGTGCGACCGGCTGTTGCTCATCCGCGACGGGGAGATCATCGCCGACGACGCGCCGTCCGCCGTCAAGGCCGCCGCCGGCACCGACGACCTGGACGAGGCGTTCCTCACGCTCGTTCGGGAGCGGGAAGGACGGGAAGGAGTCGATCAGTGATGTCCGGCCGCATCCTCGCGAGAACGACGGGGCGGATCCTCCGCCAGCTTCGCCACGACCGGCGCACGGTCGCGCTCATGTTGGGCGTGCCCATCGTGCTGCTGTCGGTGCTCTACTTCATGTACGACGGGCAGCCGATGATGTTCGACCGGGTCGCGCTGATCATGCTGGGGATCTTCCCCTTCACCATCATGTTCCTGCTCACCAGCATCGCCGTGCTGCGCGAGCGCACCTCCGGCACGCTGGAGCGGCTGTTCACCACACCGCTGGGCAAGCTGGACCTGCTGTTCGGGTACGGCATCGCCTTCGGGCTCGCGGCAACCGTCCAGGCGTCCGTCACGGCCGGCCTCGCGTACTGGCTGCTGGACCTCGAGACCGCGGGCAGTGCGGGGTGGGTCATTCTCATCGCGGTGGCCAACGCCGTGCTGGGTGTCTCGCTCGGCCTGTTCTTCAGCGCGTTCGCGCGTACCGAGTTCCAGGCCGTGCAGTTCATGCCGATCGTGGTGCTGCCGCAGGTGCTGCTCAGCGGACTGTTCGTGGCTCGTGACCAGATGGTGGGCTGGCTGGAGGCCATCAGCAACGTGCTGCCGGTGACGTACGCCGTCGATGCCCTGATGGAGGTGGGGGCCAACGCGGACCCGACCGGCACGATGTGGCGCGACCTCGGCATCGTCGGCGGCGTCATCGTGCTGGCCCTGGCACTGGGGGCGACCACGCTGCGGCGCCGTACCCAGTAGCCGCGGTGATGGCACGTCGAGTGGGACGGCGCCCCGGCAAGCAGGACACCCGGGGCGCCATCATCAAGGCCGCGCGCGAGGCGTTCGCGGAGCACGGGTACGACGGGACGTCCATCCGGATGATCGCCGCCGCCGCGGGCGTGGACCCGGCGCTGGTCCACCACTACTTCGAGGGCAAGAACCAGTTGTTCCTGGAGACGGTGCGCCCGCCGGTCAACCCGTCGGAGCTGATCCCGAAGCTCGTCGCGGGAGGCGTGGACGGCCTCGGGGAGCGGATCGTCGACACGTTCACCGGGGTGTGGGAGAACCCGGCCACGGGCCCGGCGTTCGAGGCGCTGCTGCGGCATTCGTTCGCCAACCGGATGTCCGGGCGGCTGGTCCGCGAGTTCTTCGCGGTGCAGGTCATCCGGCGCGCCACCCAGGAACTGGAGCCGTACGTCGACCCCGCCGAGATTCCGCTGCG
>JBMCTR010000375.1:0-2857 GCA_048622955.1 Actinomycetota bacterium | reverse complement strand
AGGCCGACGTCCGTTGCCGCCATTCCCGTCAACCGCCAGATCGGAGGAGCAGGCAGCTCGCCACGCATATACCGGCGCACGCTGTCCAGGCCACCGAGTTGAAAGGCCCGCTGGTCCCCGATCGCCCCGCGAACAGGCTCGTCAATGATGTTCTCCGTCATGGCGTCCCGTCCATCGCTCCGGATCTCGGGCACGGGGCCAACGCCCTGCCCGACCGCTGCTGTCATCGTGAACCGGCACCGGCGAGCCGCACAAGGACCACGCCGCCGCAGATGCGATCTTCGCTTGCGGGTGGGACACCAGAGAAGGAGTACGAGATTGACCTGTGACCTTGACGCAACCGGTTCGTGACGCAAGTATCGCGGGTAGCGGGTGCACGCGCGCCGCGGCAGCCCACGCTCCCGATTCTCGCTGGGAGGAAGACATGCGAACCTACCCACGCCTTGCGATCGTCGGGGTCGGCGCTCTCCTTTTGTCGCTGATTCCGACAGCCCAAGCGTCCCCGGACGACACGTCCCGAGCCCCCGAGCAGCCGGCGTACCGCGATCAGGGGCTCGCGATCGAGCAGCGCGTCGATGACCTGCTCAGCCGCATGACGCTCAAGGAGAAGATCGGCCAGATGACGCAGGCCGAGCGCGGCGCGGTCGCCGGCGACCCCGAACTGATCGCCGAGTGGGGTCTCGGGTCCGTGCTGTCCGGCGGCGGCTCCACGCCCACGCCCAATACGCCGGAAGCCTGGGTGGAGATGGTCAACGAGTTCCAGAGCCAGGCGCTGAGCACCCGCCTCGGTATCCCGCTCATCTACGGCGTCGACGCCGTCCACGGGCACGCCAACGTCCACGGCGCCACCGTGTTCCCGCACAACATCGGCCTCGGCGCCACACGGAACCCCAAGCTCGTACGCGAGGTCGGGCAGGCCACCGCGGAGGAGGTGCGCGCCACCGGAATCCCGTGGAACTTCGGGCCCTGCCTCTGTGTCGCCCGGGACGAGCGGTGGGGCCGCACGTACGAGAGCTTCGGTGAGGACCCGCGCCTGGTGTCGCGGATGGGGACGATCATCGACGGCCTGCAGGGCCACGGGCGCTCTCCGATCGACTCCGACCACGTGCTGGCCACCGCCAAGCACTACGCCGGTGACGGCAACACCGAGTTCGACGAGGAGATTGCCGAATCGAACGAGGGTAAGCCGTGGTTCGAGCAACAGTTCACGATCGACCAGGGCGTCATGGTGACGAGCAGGGAGGAGTTCGAGGATCTCGCCCTGGCGCCGTACCTGCCCGCGATCCGGCGGCACGGCGTGGGCGCGATCATGCCGTCGTTCTCCAGCGTGGACTGGACCGAGGACGGCGTGGGCAACCCGATCAAGATGCACGCCAACCGCGAGCTCATCACCGGCGTGCTGAAGGGCGAGCTGCACTTCCGCGGCTTCGTCATCGCGGACTGGGAGGGCATCCACCAGATCCCGGATCCCGCGAATCCCGGCGAAGGCGGCCTGACGCCGTACAAGGTGCGCACCGCCGTCAACGCGGGCATCGACATGTTCATGGAGCCCTTCTCCGCCGAGCAGTTCCAGGACCTGCTGCTGGCCGAGGTCGAAGCCGGCCGTGTCAGCGAGGAGCGCATCGACGACGCCGTGAGCCGCATCCTCGCCGCCAAGTTCCGGCTCGGTCTGTTCGAGCAGCCGTTCGCGTCGGCGGACAACCTTGATCAGGTCGGCAGCGACGAGCATCGGGCAGTCGCGCGGCAGGCGGTGGCCGAATCGCAGGTGCTGCTGAAGAACAGCGGTGACGTGCTCCCGCTGAGCCCGGACGCGGACATCTACGTCGCGGGCCGCAACGCCGACAACATCGGCAACCAGGCCGGCGGCTGGACGATCCAGTGGCAGGGCGTGTCCGGTGACATCATCCCGGGCACCACGATCCTCGAGGGTATTCAACAGGTCGCGCCCGAGGCCGACGTCACGTTCAGCGAGGACGCGTCGGCGCCGATGGACGGCGCGGACGTGGGCGTCGTCGTGGTCGGCGAAACACCGTACGCAGAGGGGTTCGGCGACATCGGCGGTCCGGAGTGGCCGTTTGCCGCGCCGGTCCAGCAGGAGGAGAAGTCGCTGTCGCTCCAGCCCGGCGACCAGGCCGTCGTCGAGGACGTGTGCTCCGCCATCGAGGAGTGCGTCGTGCTGGTCGTCTCCGGCCGTCCCCAGGTGCTCACGGACCAACTCGGCGACATCGACGCGCTGGTGGCGTCGTGGCTGCCCGGCAGCGAAGGCGCCGGCGTCGCGGACGTGTTGCTCGGTGAGCGTCCCTTCACCGGCAAGCTGCCGATGACCTGGCCGCGGACCGAGGAGCAGGTGCCGATCAACGTCGGCGACGAGGAGTACGATCCGCTCTTCCCGTACGGCTGGGGTCTGAGCACCGACAAGCCGCACCCGCAAGGGCGGTAGCCCGCACATCACGACAAGCGAGCCTGCAGGCTCAGGAGGCCCCAGTAGGGCTCGCCCGAAGGTCCCGGGCGATGCCGGCGGTGGTGGCCAGCGGCATGGCCACCACCGCCACGAAGAGGCTGTAGACGAACAGGTCGGGCGCGGCCACGTCGAGGGCGACACCCAGCACCAGGGATCCGAGCACCAGGAAGGCAACGGAGAACGCGGACAGCCAGAACAGCACCGGCCAGGCCGATGCGAGCAGGCGCCCACGACGGCCGGCGAGCACCTCAGCCCACCGTTGCCGCCGCACGTGCGCTCCCCCGGCGACCACGCCTGCGAGGATGCCGACGACGGGCGGGCCGAAGCCGCCTCCGACCAGAAGCATCAACACGGAGAGCAGGACAAGCACCCGGCCGGCGTACCGGTGGTCGGCGA
>JBMCTR010000374.1:0-2863 GCA_048622955.1 Actinomycetota bacterium | reverse complement strand
AGCGACCACTCGCCGGCCTTGACCGCCTTGATGACGTCCTGCACGGCGCTGCCGACCCGCGGGCCGAGGGCACGCGGCACGACCGTGAGCTCCTGCCGGCAGTAGGCGCCCACGTCGTCGGTGAGTTCGACCCGCTTGACGTTGACCTCGTCGGCGATCAGGCTGGCGAACGGCCGGAGCGCGTCGGCGTCCGGGGAGGCGACCGTAAGCGACGGCAGTGGCTGCCGCACCCGCAGGCCGCGGGCCTTGCGCAGGGACAGGCCGGCCGAGCAGACGTCCCGGACCGCGTCCATTGCTGCGACCAGGTCCGGGTCGGACGGCAGCGCGCTCGCGTCCGGCCAGTCGGTCAGGTGCACCGACCGCCCGCCGGTCAGGCCCCGCCAGATCTCCTCGGCCGTCAGTGGCAGCAGCGGCGCCACCACCCGGCCCAGCGTCTCGAGAACCGCGTGGAGCGTGTCGAACGCATCCCGGTCGCCGGTCCAGAACCGGTTGCGCGAACGGCGGACGTACCAGTTGGTCAGCGCGTCCAGGTAGTTCCGGACCGCCGCGCACGCCCCGGAGACGTCGTACACCTCCATCCGCGCGGTGGTGCTCTCGACCAGCTCACGCGTCTTGGCGAGCACGTACCTGTCGAGCCGGTGGTTGCTGTCGGTACGGCCGGTAGCCTCGTAGCCCTCCGCGTTGGCGTAGAGGGCGAAGAAGTACCACACGTTCCACAGCGGCAGCACCACCTGGCGGACGGCGTCCCGGATGCCCTGCTCGGTGACCGCCATGTCGCCGCCGCGCAGCACGGTCGAGGACATCAGGAACCAGCGCATCGCGTCCGACCCGTAGGAATCGAACACGTAGTAGACGTCCGGGTAGTTGCGCAGGCTCTTGGACATCTTGCGCCCGTCCGCCCCGAGCAGGATGCCGTGCGCGACGCAGTTGCGGAACGCCGGGCGGTCGAACAGCGCGGTGGCGAGCACGTGCAGCGTGTAGAACCAGCCGCGGGTCTGCCCGATGTACTCCACGATGAAGTCGCCCGGGTAGTGGTGCTCGAACCACTCGCGATTCTCGAACGGGTAGTGCACCTGAGCGAACGGCATCGACCCGGACTCGAACCAGCAGT
Organism: Actinomycetota bacterium; assembly: GCA_048622955.1. Taxonomy (GTDB): domain Bacteria; phylum Actinomycetota; class Actinomycetes; order Jiangellales; family Jiangellaceae; genus JBMCTR01. Next base: position 1,752 of record JBMCTR010000374.1, on the reverse strand, counting down.
CGAGCACCTCGGGCACCCGCCGCATGGTGGACCTGCCGGTCGGGTCGTCCGGGTTGGGCCGGGTCAGCTGGTCGATCGCCGGCCGGTGCAGGTCGGTGACGCGCACGCCGAAGTCGCGCTCGAGCTCCTCGATCGACCCGTAGACGTCCGTCCGGGGGTAGTTCGGGTCATCCGAGCGCCACACGGGGATGGGCGACCCCCAGAACCGATTCCGGCTGATCGACCAGTCGCGGGCGTTCTCCAGCCACTTGCCGAACGAGCCGTCCTTGACGTGGGCGGGGATCCAGTTGATCTCCTCGTTGAGCTCGACCATCCGGTCCTTGATCTTCGTCACCGCCACGAACCAGCCGGACATCGCCTTGTAGACCAGCGGCGTCTCGCAACGCCAGCAGTGCGGGTACGCGTGCACGTACGGCTCCCGCCGCAGGAGCATCCCGCGATCGCTCAGCTCCCGCAGGATCGGCTCGTTCGCCTCGAAGACCTGCAGGCCCGCGAAGCGCGGCGCGATGTCGGTGAACCGGGTCCGGTCGTCGACGGTGAGCACCGTCGGGATGCCCGCGGCGTTGCAGACCGCCTGGTCGTCCTCACCGTGGGACGGCGCGACCTGGACGATGCCGGTTCCCTCCTCGGTGGAGACGAAGTCGCCGGCGAGGACGGTGAACGCGTTGGGGGCGTCCGCGTACTGTTCGGTGAGGAACTCGAACATCGGCTCGTACCGGCGGCCGACGAACTCGCTGCCCTTGACCGTGGCGACGCGGGTGGCGTCGCCGAACTCGTCCTCGTACGCGGGTAGCCGGGACTCCGCCAGCACCCAGCGGTGCCCGTCCTTCTCGACGACCGAGTAGTCGACGTCGGGGTGCACGACGAGCGCGGCGTTGGGCACCAGCGTCCACGGCATCGTGGTCCACGCGAGCATCCGCTCACCGGTTTCGAGCTGGAACCAGACGGTCGAGGCCGGGTCGGTGCGGTCGCGGTAGGCGTCGTCCATCCGGGTCTCGGTGTTGGACAGCGGCGTCTCGCACCGCCAGCAGTACGCCAGCACCCGGAAGCCCTCGTAGATCAGCCCCTTGTCGTAGAGCGTCTTGAGGGCCCACATGACGCTCTCCATGTAGTCGAGGTCGAGCGTCTTGTAGTCGTTGGCGAAGTCCACCCAGCGGGCCTGCCGGGTGACGTACCGCTCCCAGTCCCGGGTGTAGGCCAGCACCGAGGTGCGGCAGGCGTTGTTGAAGTTCTCGATCCCGAAGTCGAGGATCTCCGCCTTGGAGGTGATGCCGAGTTGCTTCTCCGCCTCCACCTCGGCGGGCAGGCCGTGGGTGTCCCAGCCGAACCGGCGCTCGACCCGCCTGCCACGCATCGTGTGGTAGCGCGGGACGACGTCCTTGACGTACCCGGTGAACAGGTGCCCGTAGTGCGGCAGCCCGTTCGCGAACGGCGGGCCGTCGTAGAAGACGTACTCGTTGGACCCGCGCTCGCCGGCGGATCGCTGCTCGACGCTGGCTTCGAAGGTCTTGTCGGCGGCCCAGTAGTCGAGGACCTCGCGCTCGACCGCGGGCAGATCCGGAGTTGCCGGCACGCCGCGGGTGCGCTCATGACGTGGGTAGGCCATCGGTGGTCGGTTCTCCTCGCGTCCGTCCTGGGTAGTGCGAGGACGAGCCGTCGGCCCGCGGTACCACCTCGCTTGACCGGGGAGACCCCCGGCCCGCTCGTTCGGCCGGCTGTGACGGGCCGGACCCGTCCGGTTCTACTGAGGCT
>JBMCTR010000373.1:0-2875 GCA_048622955.1 Actinomycetota bacterium | reverse complement strand
CCGGCGCCAGAACTCGGTCAACCGCACAGCAGACACCGTACGCGCGGCGCACTCCCCCGCGACCCGTCAGGGCCACCCGCCGACGGCGCCGCAGGCCGGCGAGTTTGTCCGGCGCGACAGCTCGCCAATTCGCCCATGGCGGTAATGTCACCGCCGCAGGTCATGATGGAAGGCATGGGTGACGTCCTCGACCTGTTCGGGCCGGCCACGCGGGAGTGGTTCGCCGGCTCGTTCAATGCGCCGACGGCGCCGCAAATGGGCGCCTGGCGCTCCGTCGCGGCAGGGAGCAACGCTCTCGTCGTGGCCCCGACCGGCTCGGGCAAGACCCTGGCCGCCTTCCTGTGGGCACTGGACCGGCTGGCCACCGGTGCGCCGCCGGACGATCCCGCCCGGCGGTGCCGCGTGCTGTACGTCTCGCCCCTCAAGGCGCTGGCCGTCGACGTCGAGCGCAACCTGCGGGCGCCGCTGACCGGCATCGAGCAGGCGGCGCGCCGGCTCGGCACCGCCGTCCCCGACATCACGATCGGGGTCCGGTCCGGCGACACGCCCGCCGACGAGCGCCGCAGGCTCGCGCGCCGCCCGCCCGACATCCTGATCACCACGCCGGAGTCGCTGTTCCTGCTGCTCACCTCCCAGGGCCGCGAGGCGCTCCGGGGCGTGGAGACGGTCATCGTCGACGAGGTCCACGCCGTGGCCGGCACCAAGCGCGGCGCCCACCTCGCGCTGTCCCTCGAACGGCTGGACGCGCTGCTCGACCGCCCCGCCCAGCGGATCGGCCTCTCGGCCACGGTGCGCCCTGTCGACGAGGTCGCCCGCTTCCTCGGCGGGCCGCGGCCTGTGGAGGTCGTCGACACCGGCACGGCGAAGGACTGGGACCTGCAGGTCGTCGTCCCGGTGCCCGACCTCGGCGACCTCGGCACCGTGCCCGACGGCGAGAGCGGAACGCAGCCGTCGATCTGGCCGCACGTCGAGCAGCGCGTCGCGGACCTCATCACCGGGCACCGGTCGACGATCGTGTTCGCCAACTCCCGGCGGCTGGCCGAGCGGCTGACGTCCCGGCTCAACGAGATCGCCCACGAGCGGGCCACCGGCGAGCCGCTTCCCGAGCCCGGCGCCGCCGTGCCTGCCCAGACGATGGCCCAGGCGGGCGCCAGCCGCGGGGTGGAGCCCACCACGCTCGCCCGCGCCCACCACGGGTCGGTGAGCAAGGAGCAGCGGGCGCTCATCGAGGACGACCTCAAAGCCGGGCGGCTGCCCGCCGTCGTCGCCACCAGCAGCCTCGAGCTCGGCATCGACATGGGGGCGGTCGACCTGGTCGTCCAGGTCGAGGCGCCGCCGTCGGTGGCCAGCGGGCTGCAGCGGGTCGGCCGGGCCGGGCACCACGTGGGCGCGGTCTCCCGCGGGGTGCTGTTCCCGAAGTACCGCGGCGACCTCGTGCAGACCGCGGTCGTGACCGAGCGCATGCGCGCCGGGCTGATCGAGGAGCTCGCCGTCCCCCGCAACCCGCTCGACGTGCTCGCCCAGCAGGTCGTCGCGATGGCGGCGATGGACGACTGGGCGGTCGAGGACCTGCTCACGCTCGTCCGCCGCGCGCACTCGTTCGCAACGCTGCCCCGGTCGGCGTACGAGTCGGTGCTCGACCTGCTGTCCGGCCGGTACCCGTCGGACGAGTTCGCCGAGCTGCGGCCGCGCCTGGTCTGGGACCGCGCCGCGGGCACCCTCTCCGGCCGGCCGGGAGCGCAGCGGCTTGCCGTCACCAGCGGCGGCACCATTCCCGACCGCGGCCTGTTCGGCGTGTTCCTCGTGGGCGGCGACCAGAACGCGCGAGTGGGAGAGCTGGACGAGGAGATGGTCTACGAGTCGCGGGTGGGCGACGTGTTCTCGCTCGGCGCGACGAGCTGGCGGATCGAGGACATCACGCACGACCGGGTCCTCGTCTCCCCCGCGCCCGGGCAACCGGGACGGCTGCCGTTCTGGCACGGCGACACGCTCGGCCGGCCCGCCGAGTTGGGCGCCGCGATCGGAGCCTTCGTCCGCGAGCTCGGCACGCTGGGCGACGAGCGCGCCCGGGCCCGCGCCGCGGCCGCGGGCCTCGACGAGTGGGCGGCCGGCAACCTGGTGTCGTACCTGGACGAGCAACGGTCGGCGACCGGGCACGTCCCCGACGACCGCACCGTCGTAGTGGAGCGCTTCCGGGACGAGCTCGGCGACTGGCGGATGGTGGTTCACTCGCCGTTCGGCGGCCGGGTACATGCCCCGTGGGCGCTGGCGATCGGGGCCCGACTGCGCGAGCGGTACGGCGTGGAGGCGCAGGCGGCGCACGCCGACGACGGGGTGGTGCTGCGGGTGCCCGACACCGAGGACGGCCCGCCGGACGCGACGCTCGCCGTCCTGGAGCCGGACGAGGTCGAAGACCTGGTCACCGCCGAGGTCGGCGGCTCGGCGCTGTTCGCCTCGCGGTTCCGGGAGTCCGCGGCACGGGCGCTGCTGCTCCCGCGGCGCGACCCGCGGCGCCGCACGCCGCTGTGGCAGCAGCGGCAGCGCTCCGCCCAGCTGCTGGAGATCGCCTCCAAGCACGGCTCGTTCCCGATCGTGCTCGAGACCCTCCGCGAGGTCCTGCAGGACGTCTACGACCTGCCGGGCCTCGAGCGGCTGATGCGCGACGTGGCCGCCCAGTCCCTCCGGGTCGCGGTGGTCGACACTCCGCAGCCGTCGCCGTTCGCCCGGTCGCTGCTGTTCGGCTACGTCGCGGCGTTCATGTACGAGGGCGACTCGCCGCTGGCCGAGCGCCGGGCGCAGGCGCTGACGCTCGACGCGACCCTGCTGGCGGAGCTGCTGGGGCGCACCGAGCTGCGCGACCTGCTCGACGCCGAGG
>JBMCTR010000372.1:0-2888 GCA_048622955.1 Actinomycetota bacterium | reverse complement strand
CATACCCAACCCTACGATGAACTGCTCGCGAATTAACGACTCAACACACTAGGAGCCGGCCGCCAGCCGCTCGCGCTCCTGGTGTGCCCGGTACGCCGGCCGGATGATGACCCACGACAGGTACGCGACCAGCAGGAACAGCGGCCAGCTCATCGCCAGCCGGGCGGTGGCCAGCCAGCCGAGGTGGTCCTCGCCCGCCATGTAGAGCGGCACCTGGACCGCGAGCCGCAGGGCGAACATGCCCACCCACAGCGCACTGGCCAGCATGTAGGCCCGGAACTGCTGTGGGTCCCTGCGCCACGACGTGCCCTGGCCGGTCACGAACCCCACCACCAACCCGAGCAACGGCCATCGCACCAGTATCGACACCAGGTACGCCACCCCGTACCCGATGTTGGTCAGGATCCCGAGCAGGAAGACGTCCTCGGCCTGCCCGGAGCGGGCGGCGAGGATCGCGGCCAGCGCCAGGCCCACGAAACCGGCCACGACGTTCTGCAGCGGGTCACGGCGAACCAGCCGGATGACCGCCAGCACGGCTCCGGACGCCAGCGCCGTCCACAGCGACACCGTCAGGTCCCGGCCGCCGGTCAGGTAGACGACCGTGAACAGCAACAACGGCAGACCGGCATCCAGGAAGGCGCCGGGGCTGAGCACGTTCGCCGTCTGGAACCGGTCGTCGGCGGCGAGCGTCTCGGCGAGGCCGGTGCGCTGCGGCGCCTCGTCCCCCCGGCTCACGCGGCGCCCGCCGGCAGCAGGCGGTACTGCGGGTTGTACATCAGCCTCCGGCCCTCCACCGAGGCGACCCGGCCGCTGGCGACCAGCCGGCGCCCGCAATCGATCCCGGTGATGCGCCGCCTGCCGAGCCACACCAGCGTCACCACGCCGGACCCGTCGTACAACTCGGCCTCGAGCGCCGGCATCCCCGCGCGGGGCTGCAGGGTGACCGTCTGCAGAGTCCCGCGCACTCGCGCACGCTCGCGGTCGCTGATCTCCGACACCGGGGTGCACCCGGCGGCGGCGCGTTCCCGCTGCGACTCCGAGTCGGCGCCCGACGCCCAGCGGCGGACGGTACCCCAGAATCCGGTGGGACGATCTGCCATGCCTCGAGCCTAACTCTGCTCGGGTGGGCGCAGGGGAATTACGTCGCCGGGCGGCATGGGGCTCTCCCCCCGGATCACGACGGTGTCGCGCACGACCCGGACCAGTCTCGCGAACACGTCCGCGTCGCTCGTCGCCTTCCCGAGGAACGTGGCGCGCAGCATCCAGCGCGGCCCGTCGATACCGGCGATCCGGGACGGCTGGAACGCCTTCTTGCCCTCGGACGTCGTCGTCGGCAGCACCACGCGGACCTCGGTGCCGAACGGGCCCCGCGCCTCCTCGGCGGTGCCGCCGCGCTGCCGCGCGTCGTCCGCGATCTGCTGCCTGGTCTCCTCCCACAGGCCGGAACTTCGCGGCGCCGCCACGGTGACCAGTTGCACGGCGGCGTCCTCCATGACGACCATGACGCTTGGCGCCACGCCCTTCTTCTCGTCCACCTGCAACTGCAGCTTCAGCCCCTCGTCGCGCCGCACCAGCAGGCTCCCGAGGTCGACGCGCTCGGCGCGGGCCTGGTCGAGGTCCACCTCCGAGGCGTCGAACGGGCCGTCCGGCCGCGCGGTCTTCCCCGTCCGCTCCGTCGGCTCCTCCGGCTGTTCCGGCTGCTCCTGCTGTTCCGGTGGCGGGGCAGCCTGCTCGTGCGCCGGGCCGGCGTCCGGCTCGTCACGGGCGGAGCGGCGGAACAGCGGGCTCATGCGCGAGTCCGTCCCCGTCGCTGGGCGGGCGGCGTGTCCGCAGCGGGATCGTCCGCAGGCTCGTCCGCCACACCTGTCGAGCCGTAACCGTCAGCGCCGCGCGCGGAGCCGGGGAGCGATTCCACGTCGTGGAACCGCGCCCGCTCCACGCGCTGGACCACCAGTTGGGCGATCCGGTCCCCGCGCCGGAACACGGCCGGCTGTCGAAGGTCGTGGTTCACCAACAGCACCTTGATCTCGCCTCGGTAACCGGCATCGATAGTGCCGGGCGTGTTGACAATGCTAACGCCGAGGCGGTGCGCCAGGCCGGAGCGCGGGTGGACGAAGGCCGCGAACCCGTCGGGGAGCGCGACGGCGATGCCCGTGCCGACGAGCGCGCGCTCCCCGGGCGCGATTGTCACGTCGCTGGTCGTCACCAGGTCGGCTCCCGCGTCCCCGGGGTGGGCGTAACCGGGCACAGGGACCTCGGGGTCGACGCGGGTCACGAGGACGTCTACCGGGTCATGGGTCACAGTCCCAGGACTGTACCCGCGTCCGCGTGTGGGAGCCTGCCACGGTGGAGCCGGATCGAAGCGCAACACCGCTGTACCGGGAGCGACTGTGGGCGCCGCCGCTCTGGTGGCTGCTCGCCCTGCTGTTCGGCGGTGCGGTCTGGCTGGTCTACCAGCACGTCTACGGGCTGCGCGTCTCGGTCCCGGTGAGCCTAGCGGCGCTCGGGCTGGCGGCGCTCGTCCTCGTGTCGTACAGCCGGGCGCTCGTCGCGGTCGAGGGCGACACGTTCGTGGCGGGCCGGGCGCGCCTGCCGGTGGATGTCGTCGGCACGGTCGAGGTGCTCGACGCCGAGCAGGCGCGCGCGGCCCGGGGGCCCGACGCCGACCCGCGGGCCTACCTGATGGTCCGCGGCTATATCGACACCGCCGTACGGGTCACAGTCGAGGATCCCGCCGACCCGGTCCCGTACTGGTACGTGTCCACGCGGCATCCGGATCGGCTCGCCGCCGCACTCGAGGGCGCCCGCGGCGACCGGTGACCCGCGGCCCAGCCCGGCGCTGTTGATCACGTTAACCACCCCATTGGGTCCCTTACCAGGTGCACAGC
>JBMCTR010000371.1:0-2888 GCA_048622955.1 Actinomycetota bacterium | reverse complement strand
CTCGCTGATCGGGCTCACATGGCGTCGCCGTCGGCGGGGCTGAGGCCGGCCGCGTAGACCATCCCGTCCAGGAAGCCCCGCGCGCGGTGGCTGCGCGGGTAGCGGTTCACCAGCGCCCAGAACTCATCGGTGTGCTCGGCGATCAGCAGGTGCGCGAGCTCATGCACCAGCACGTAGTCGAGCACCCACGGCGGCACGCCCTGCAGCCGGTCCGAGATCCGGATCGTGCCGTCCGCGGGGGTGCACGAAGCCCACCGCGACTGTTGGTCGCTCGACCAGCGCACGCTCGCCGGCGTGGCGCGCCCGTCGAGGTAGCGCGTCGACAACCGGCGCGCACGGGACAGCAGGCGCTCGTCGGTCGGCCGGCGCCGGGCCTCCTGCGCCTCCAGCCGCTGTAGCATCGTCGCCACCCAGCGCTTCTCCTCGTCCCGGCTGAACGCACCCGGCACGCACACGATGACCTTCCCGTTCTCCCGGTACGCGGTCACCGTGCGCCGCCGCCGCTGCGACCGGCGCACCTCGACGATGGGCTCCGCCATGCCTGGCACGCTACCGGCAGCGCAGTGGCGGCCGAAGCCGCTCGCGAATCGCGGCCGAATTTTTCTCGTCCACAGCCGGCCGGCCGCGTTGCTGGACGTCAGCCTGTCCCCCGAGGCACCGCCACCGGAGATGTCAACAGCATTGCCCACCGGTCGTCCACAGGAATCCACCGGCCGGCGCACAACAAATCCACAGGGTTTTCCACAGCCGGTGGAAGACCGGCGACATTTCGCGTTGACGAGACCGGATTCCGGTTTTAGGTTCGCATTGGACGGAATCGCCGGTGCCCCTGAGGCTCGTTCGCACGGGGAAGGCGCGCGGCACAGGAGACACCGGCGAACCGCCCCACAGCCGGCCGTACGGCCCGCCTGGACCCCTGCACTCAGGCAGCCGCGCGGCCGGCCGTTCTTTCGGCGGACGCGGCGCTAGAACGGGTACGCGGGCACCTCGCCGGCCATCGTCAGCCATTGCGTCTCGGTGAAGTTGGCGATGTTCGCCTCGCCGCCGATCCGGGTGCCGTTGCCCGACCAGCCCACGCCGCCGAACGGGATGACCGGCTCGTCCGCCACCGTCTGATCGTTGATGTGCACGATGCCGGCCGGGATGCGGTTGGCGATGTCGACACCGCGCATCACGTCCCGGGTGATGATCCCGAGCGAGAGGCCGTAGTTGGTCTCCGAGGCCAGTTCGATGGCTTCGTCGACGGTCGAGAACGGCAGCACCGGTGCCACGGGGCCGAACACCTCCTCCGCGACCGCAGGGGTCTGCGGCGTGACGCTCGACAGCACGGTCGGCCGGTAGAACAGCCCCTCGTAGCGGCCGCCCGCCGCGAGCGTGGCACCTGCGTCGACACTGGAGGTCACCAGGCGATGAATCCGGTCGCGCTGCTTCTCGTCGATGATCGGGCCGAGCGCCACCTGGTCGGTGGCCGGGTTGCCGACCGGCAGCCCGTCCGCCTTCTTGGCCAGCCGCTCGGTGTAGTCGTCCGCAACTCGCTCGTGAACGATGTGGCGGCCCGCGGTCATGCAGATCTGGCCCTGGTGCAGGAACGCCCCGAACGCGCCCGCGGACGCGGCGAGGTCGAGGTCGGCGTCGTCGAGAACGACGAGCGCGTTGTTGCCGCCCATCTCGAGGATGACGCGCTTGTGGTTCCGCGCGGCCGCCTCGCCGACGGCCCGTCCCCCGTCGCTGGAGCCGGTGAAGGAGATCAGCCGGACGTGCCGGTCCTCGATCAGCGCCTGCCCGGTCTCGGCGCCGCCCGGCAGCAGGTGCAGCAGCCCGGGGGGCAGGCCGGCCTCCTCGAACACGCGGGCGAGTATCACGCCGCCGGTGACCGTCGTGCGCGGGTCGGGCTTGAGCAGCACCGCGTTGCCGAGGGCGAGCGCCGGCGCCACCGAGCGGATCGAGAGGATGAGCGGGACGTTGAACGGGGAGATGACGCCCACGACCCCGACAGGCAGCCGCCGGGCCATGCTCAGCTGCGGCTTCGGGGTTGGCAGGATCTCACCGAGGGGGCGGAGCGCGAGGGCCGCGGCCGCGTAGCACATCTCGGACGCGGTGTGCGTCTCCAGTTCCGCCTTCGGCGGGATGCCGCCGGTCTCCCGCATGATCCAGGAGTGCAGTTCCTCGGCGTGGCTGCTGATCAGGTCACCCGCGCGGCGCACCACCGCGGCGCGCTCCTCGTGCGACGTGCGCGCCCAGTCGCGCTGCGCCTCCGCCGCGCGCTTGGCGGCTCGCTCCACGTCCCCCGGGTCGGCACGTCCCGTCCGGCCCAGTTCGTCTCCGGTCGCCGGCTCGACAACCGGGGCGTCACCGCCCGCACCGGTGACCCACCCGTCGCTGTAGATCTTGGACGTCCAACTGCTCTGCTCGAGAAGACTCATCCGGCACCGCCTCTCCTTTGCTGCGACTATGTGCGCCCGTCGTTGATGTGTCAATGGCTTTGTGGACAACGCCCGCGGGCGATCTCCGGAACCCGGCAGGATCGTCGTAGCCAGCCGGTCCCGAGCAGCCGAGGAGCGACGCCGTGCGCCCACTCGTCCACCCAGCGCTGACCCAGGTATGGCGCGACCCGACGACCGTCCAGATCGGCCTCGATCCCGCCCGTGCGCTCGTGCTCGGCGGGGTGGACGCCCAGGAGGCGACCGTGCTGCGGGCCATCGACGGCAGTCGAGACGAGGCGACGCTGCGAGCCGTCGCCACCGATGCCGGCGGCGACGCGGCCACGGCCGACCGGATCGTCGGCGTGCTCCGCTCCGCCGGCGTGGTCGTCGACGGCGAGCAGGTCACATGCGGCCGGGCCGGTGCCGCAGACGACCCGCTGGCACCCGACCGGGCCAGCCTGGGCT
>JBMCTR010000370.1:0-2904 GCA_048622955.1 Actinomycetota bacterium | reverse complement strand
CCCCACCCCAACAGGCCCGCAGGCCTGCCGCGGCAGGGGCGGCCCTGCCGAACGTGATCGAACCCCGACGCGGATGCGGGCGCGACGGTCCGGTCCCGCGGTGGATACGCTGGCGGTGTGCTCGACATGCGGTTGATCCGGGAGGAGCCTGAGCGGCTCCGGGCCTCGCAGCGCGCCCGCGGCGAGAGCGAGGCGGTCGTCGATGAGATCCTGGCTGCGGACGAGGCGCGGAGGTCGGCACTCGCGGAGTTCGAGCGGCTCCGGTCGGAGCAGAAGACTCTGGGAAAGGAGATCGCCGGGGCCGAGGGGACGGAGAAGCAGGCCCTGCTCGCCAAGGCCAAGCAGCTCGCGGAGTCCGTCAAGGACGCGCAGGCGCGCGCGGACGACGCCCAGCAGGAGCTGGACCGGCTGATGCTCGTGCCGAGCAACCTGGTCGAGGACGGCGTGCCCGAGGGCGGCGAGGACGACGCCGTCATGTTCCGGGAGGTGGGTACGCGGCCGGAGCTGCACGAGCCACGGGATCACCTGGAGCTCGGTGAGCTGCTCGGCGCGATCGACGTCCCGCGCGGAGCGAAGGTGTCGGGCTCGCGGTTCTACTTCCTCACCGGCGTCGGCGCCCAGCTGGAGCTCGCGGTGCTGAACCTGGCCATGAGCAAGGGGATCGACAGCGGGTTCACTCCCGTCATCACGCCGACACTCGTCCGCCCCGAGATCATGCGTGGCACCGGCTTCCTCGGCGAGCACGCCGACGAGATCTACTACGTGGAGCGCGATGACCTGTACCTCGTCGGAACCAGCGAGGTACCGCTCGCCGGGTACCACGCCGACGAGATCATCGACCTGTCGGACGGGCCGCTGCGCTACGCGGGGTGGTCGGCCTGCTACCGCCGGGAGGCGGGCGCGCACGGGCGCGACACCCGCGGGATCATCCGGGTGCACCAGTTCCACAAGGTGGAGATGTTCTCCTACTGCCGGGTGGAGGACTCCGGGGACGAGCACCGGCGCCTGCTCTCCTGGGAAGAGCAGATGCTCGACGCCGTGGAGCTGCCCTACCGTGTGGTTGACATCGCGGCCGGCGATCTCGGCTCCAGCGCCGCGCGCAAGTTCGACTGCGAGGCCTGGCTGCCGTCCCAGCAGCGCTACATGGAGGTCACGTCCACGTCCAACTGCACCACGTTCCAGGCTCGCCGCCTCGGCGTGCGCGAACGGAGTGCGGGCGGGACCCGCCATGTGGCGACCCTGAACGGCACGCTCGGGACCACGCGCTGGATCGTGGCGATCCTGGAGAACCACCAGCAGCCGGACGGGTCCGTGCACGTGCCGGAGGCCCTGCGGCCGTACCTGGGTGGACGTAAGCTCCTTGAGCCGGTGACATGACCTGGCGCCCCGCGCTGGTCGCCCTGGACGTGGACGGCACGCTGCTCTGGCACGACGGGACGCTGTCGCCGGCCGTCGCCGCGGCGGTCCTCCGTGCACGCGACTCGGGGCTCCATATGACGATCGCAACCGGGCGGTCGATGCACGCGACGCTGCCGGTGTGCGACGCGCTGGGCCTCGCCGCGGGCTACGTCGTCAGTTCGAATGGCGCGGTCGTCGCGGACCTCGGGCTACGTGCCCCGATCGACGTCGTGACCTTCGACGCGACGGAGTCGGTGCGGTTCTTCGCCGACCACGTGCCTGACGCGCTGCTTGCGGTGGAGGAACTCGGCGTGGGCTACCGGGTCACCGGCGAGTTTCCGCCCGGCGAGCTGGACGGCGAGATCACCGTGGTCAGCCACGACGAACTGCTGGAAGGGCCGGTGACGCGGCTCGTGGCACGCCACCTCGACAGCGATCCGGACGACTTCTTCGACCTGGCCAAGGCCGCCGGGCTGCGCGGAGTCGACTATGCGATCGGCTACACCGCGTGGCTGGACTTCATGCCCGAGGGCGTGTCGAAGGCCTCCGGGCTGGCCACCGTGTGCGAGAAGCTCGGCATCCGCGCCTCGGATGTGCTCGCCGTGGGCGACGGTCACAACGACGTGGAGATGCTCTCCTGGGCCGGCCACGGCATCGCGATGGGCCAGGCGCTCGACGACGTGAAGGCGGTCGCCGATGCGGTCTGCCCGCCGGTCGAGGAGGACGGCGTGGCGGCCGTGCTGAACACGTACGTCCCGGCCTAGCGACCGCGGCGCCCGTCGACCCAGCGGTCGACATGGCCGATGACCTCACCGACGCGGTCGACCACCGCGTCGGGCCGGACCTCGACCGGCACCTGCTGATCGGCGGGAATGTCCGAGTGGGGGACGAAGATGGTCCGCATCCCGAGCGCTTGCGCTCCCGAGATGTCGTCGAACGGCCGGTCGCCCACGAACACGCACGCCGCCGGGTCGCTGACGCCGACGGCGGTCATCGCGGCAAGGAACGCGTGCTCGTGCGGCTTGGTGTACGGCAGTTCCGAGGTGTAGACGCCGCCGTCGACGAGATGCAGCACGCCGTCGCGCTCGAAGAACCCCTCGTGCCACTCTCGCGGCCAGAGGGTGTTGGACAGCACGCCCACCCGGATGCCGCGCTCGCGCAGGCCCGCGAACAAGGCGGGCACGTCCGGGTCGGTGAAGGTGTGCGGCTCCCACGCGGTCAGGTACTCGGCAACCGCCTCCTCGTGGTGGTCGACCCCGGCAGCGGTCAGAATGTCGGCGAAGCAACTCGAGACCTGGTGATCGCGTACGCCCGCCCAGGCGTTCTTCTCGGCTGCCAGCAGCGCGGAGGCGACGGCCTCGGCGTCGTCCGGGGCCGCGCACGCAGCGTACGCGCGCCAGGTCGCAGCCACATCGATCGTGCGCCACGGCGTCAGCGTGCCGCCCCAGTCGAAGATCACCGCGTCGATCGACATGAGGGGACAGTACCGTCCCGCTCCGACAGCGG
>JBMCTR010000369.1:0-2906 GCA_048622955.1 Actinomycetota bacterium | reverse complement strand
CCCGCACGCTCAACGGCAAGAAGTGCGAGGTCCCCGTCAAGAAGATCCTCGCCGGTACCCCGCCCGAGCAGGCGGTCAGCAGGGACGCGCTGCGCAACCCCGACTCGCTGGCGCCTTTCCTGGACATAACGGCGGGCAGCGCCCGCAGCTGACACCATCGGACCGGTGACCAACAGCGCCACTCCGGCGATTCGTGGCCGCGGCATGGCTGTGGCCTACGGCGAGACGCTGGCGCTCGCCGCGTCGGACGTCGAGATGCCGGCCGGGCAGGTCACGGCAGTGATCGGCCCCAACGGATCGGGCAAGACCACGTTGCTCAACGCCGTGTCCGGCCTCCTGCCGCTGTCCGCGGGGAGTCTGGAGGTCCTCGGGGAACCGCCGGCCGCCAGTGGACGCCGTGTCGCATACGTACTGCAGGCGACCCGGGTCAACGAGTACCTGCCGATCACCGTGCTCGAGGCCGTGCGGATGGGCCGCTACGCGCACAGGGGCCTCACCGGGCGGTTCACGGCCGCCGATCACGACGCTGTGCGGGACGCGATGGAGCTCCTGCAAATCACCGACCTTGCCCGCCGCCACCTCGGAGCGCTGTCGGGCGGGCAACGGCAACGGGTCTTCGTCGCGCAAGGGCTGGCGCAGGACGCACCGATCGTGCTGCTGGACGAGCCCACCACAGCGCTCGACGTCGTCTCCAGGGATCGGATCGCCGCCGCCATCAGGACCGCGCGCGACCGCGGCGGCACCGTGGTACTCACCACGCACGACCTCGAGGAGGCGCGGACGGCCGACTGGGTGGTCGTCGTCGCCGGGCGTGTCGTCGCGGCCGGCCCTCCGGCCGATGTGTGCCGGCCCGACGTGCTGGAGCCGGCCTACGGCGCGAGGTTCATCGAGACCGACAGGGGGAGTGTGCTGTTCGACGACGCCCACCACCGGGCCATGACGCAGCGGGACGCGGACCTCGGGCGGAGGTCGTCGCCGTGACGGCGCGGTCGATGCGGCTGGCCTGCGCTGCTGCCGCGGTAACGTTGGTCGCTGCCTGCGAGGCCGGCCCCGAGGAGGCCACCGAGCTGGACGTGGTGGCCACCACGTCGATCCTCGGGGACGTCACCACCGAGATCGTGGGGGACGCCGGCACGGTGGAGACGCTGATCCCCACCGGCGCGGACCCGCACGAGTACCAGGCCTCCGCGTCCCAGGCGGCCAGCGTCCGGGACGCCGACCTCGTCATCAGCAACGGTCTCGGGCTGGAGGAAGGGCTGGAAGACGTGGTTCGGGCCGCATCCGAAGCCGGCGTCCCCGTGCTGGAGCTCGCCCCGCAGCTCGACCCCATCGACGACGATCCGCACGTGTGGCTGGACCCGCTGCGGATCGCGGACGGCGCGCGGCTGATCGGCGACGAGCTCAACGGACTCGCCGAGAACGGCCCCGACTGGTCAGCGCAGGCCGAAAGCTATGCGGAGGAGCTGGAGTCGCTGCACGACGAGGCGGAGGAGATCCTGAGCGCTGTGCCTGCGGACCGGCGGCAGCTCGTGACCGATCACGACTCGCTCAGGTACTTCGCGCAGCGGTACGAGTTCACCGTTCTCGGCACGATCGTGCCCGGCGTGAGCCCGCTCGCGGCGCCGACCGCGCAACGCCTCAACGAGCTCGCGTCCCTCATCGAGGAGCAGGACGTCCCGGCGATCTTCCTGGACGTGGCGACGTCCGACACCGTGGCGCAGGCGCTGCGCCGGGAAGCGGCAACCGACATCGAGATCGTCCGCCTGCACATCGGCTCCCTCGGGGAGGAAGGCAGCGCCGCCGCGACCTACGAAGGACTCGTCATCGACAACGCCGGCCGGATCGCGGACGCGCTGGGAGGCTGAGATGACCTGGCTGACCGAACCGTTCACGCAGTTGTTCATGCTCCAGGCCCTGGTGGGCGGGTCGCTCGCCGCGGTGACGACCGCGCTCGTCGGAACCTGGATGGTGCTGCGCGGGCTGACGTTCATGGGGGACGCGCTGGCCCACGGCGTGCTCCCCGGCATCGCGATCGCCTTCCTGCTGAACGGCAACCTCGTCGTCGGAGCGGTGGTGGGCGCGCTCGTCATGGTCGCCGGCATCCAGGTCGTCCACCAACGTGCAGGACTGCCGGAGGACGTCGGGATCGGCCTGCTTTTCGTCGGGATGCTGGCGCTCGGCGTCGTCATCATCTCCCGCAGCGGCTCATTTACGGTCGGCCTGACGAACGTGCTGTTCGGCGACGTCCTCGGGATCACCACCGGCGACCTGGTGCTGCTCGCCGTATCGGCCGTGATCACGGCAGCCGCCGTCACTGTCTTCCACCGGGGGTTCCTGGTGCTCTCGTTCAACCCGGCGAAGGCGCGGCTGCTGGGGCTGTACCCGACGGTGATGCACCTGATCATGCTCACGCTGATCGCGCTGGCGATCGTGGCCTCGTTCCGGCCGGTCGGCGCGCTGCTGGTCTTCGCGATGCTCGTCGCTCCGCCGTCCACCGCCGCCCTGGTAGTGCGCCGGGTCCCGGCGATGATGCTCGTCGCCGTGGTCGTCGGTGTGGCGTGCGTGTTCGTCGGCCTGCTGGTCAGCTACCACGCGGCCACCGCGGCCAGCGCCACGATCGCCGCGACCGCGGTTGTCGTCTTCTTCCTGACGCTCGCCGCACGTGATCTCTGGCACCGCGTCGGTTCCGGGACGGAGCGGACGACGGTTGAGCAGGCCGGGCACAGCCCGGCGGGCTGACCGAGGGCGGGTCGGCGGAGAGCGGGCAACTAGGGTCGGTCCGGTGTTCGAGGCGCTTCCCGTCGGGCAGTCGGTCGAGGCAGCGGGCGGCGAGATGTACGCGCGGGCCGCCGAAGCGGATGGACTGGGACTGGTGCTGGACGGACACCCAGCCGGAGCCTGTCCCC
>JBMCTR010000368.1:0-2909 GCA_048622955.1 Actinomycetota bacterium | reverse complement strand
CGCGTGACGCGCTTGTCGTCGCAGCGGCTCATCGCCACCGCGGTGGTGAGCTCGGACAGCGACTCCCGCGTCACCACCCGGCGCCCGCCGTGCACGAGCCGGAGCTCGCCCCACTCGGGGTCGAGCACCTCGACGGCGATGCCGCGCCGGCGCGCCTCGTCGGCGATGATCCTGGCGTACGGGTTGAGCTCGGTGACGTCCGGCTCCGGCTCGGGGACGAACAGCGGCTCGTTGATGACGTTCTTGCGCTTGACGGCGAACACCGGGACGCGCCGGAAGCCGAGCTTCTTGTACAGCCGGATCGCCGCCTCGTTGTCGTGCATCACCGACAGGTCCAGGTGGTCGCGTCCCCGGCCGATGTAGCGCTCGCTGAGCACCCGCACCAGTGCCTCCCCGACCCCGGGCAGGGACGTCTGCGGGTCGACCGCCAGGCACCACAGGCTGGTGCCGCCCTCCGGGTCGCCGAAGGCGAGCACGT
This sequence comes from Actinomycetota bacterium, assembly GCA_048622955.1. Taxonomy (GTDB): domain Bacteria; phylum Actinomycetota; class Actinomycetes; order Jiangellales; family Jiangellaceae; genus JBMCTR01. The sequence continues at coordinate 2,431 of JBMCTR010000368.1, read as the reverse complement.
GGTCGATGCCGGTGACGGTGCCGACGACCTGCCCGTTCCGCTCATCCTCGGCGACGAGGTAGGTGAACGTCCGGGTCCGCTGGTTGTCCCAGACCAGATCGGGGTCGGCGGTCACCATGCCGCGGGCGGCGTAGATCCGGTTGATCTCGTGCGCGTCGCCGGCCTCGCCGATGGTGCGGACCGTGACGCCCGGGATGAGCTCCCGCCGCGGGCGGTACCGGTGCAGTTCCAGGCGGTAGGTGAAGCTCGGGTCGATGAACAGCTCGTCCGGCGCGTACGCGACGAGGACGTGGGGGTCCTTGACGTACATCGCGATGTCACGCCGGCCCTCCTCCTCGGCCCGGAGCAGTTCGAGGATCTCCTCGAGCTTGTCGAACGTCTGGGCGAAGATCAGCCGTCCCCAGCCGCATTCGGCGGACACTCCGCGTTCCATGTCGCGCATGAGGTGCTCGGGCGCCTCGGTCCAGGCTTGCGTCCACAGGGGGCGGCGCCGCTCGCCGGAGCTCCGGCGGCGGTGCCCGCGGTCCTCGGTCATGTCGGGGCGATCTCGTGGGTTTGCAGCCACATCTCGAGCAGCGCGAGCTGCCAGAGACGGTTGCCGCGCAACGGGGTCAGGTGGGTGTTCGGTTCGGCGAGCAGCCGGTCGACGTAGGACTTGCGGTAAAGCCCGCGCGCCCGGGCGTCCGCCGCACCCAGGGCGTCGCGGACCCGGTCCAGGTACGGGCCCTGCAGGTACTTCAGGGCCGGGACGGGGAAGTAGCCCTTGGGACGGTCGATGACCTCCGTCGGGATCACCTTCCTGGCGGCCTCCTTGAGCACGCCCTTTCCCTCGTCCGCCAGCTTGAGCTCGGGCGGGCACTGCGCGGCGAGCTCGACCAGCTCGTGGTCGAGGAACGGCACCCTGGCCTCGAGGCCCCAGGCCATGGTCATGTTGTCGACGCGCTTGACCGGGTCGTCGACCAGCATGACGTGGGTATCGAGCCGGAGCGCGGCGTCGACGGCGGTCTGCGCGCCGTCTCTGGCCATGTGCGCTGCCGCGAACTCGTAGCTCGCCGGGTGGTCGAGGTGCAGTTCCGGGCGGAGGACCTCGGCCATGGCCTCGTGGTCGCGGTCGAAGAACGCGGCGGCGTAGGTGTCCACGGCCGCGGCGCGGTCTGCGCCGAGCAGCGGCGGGTACCAGTGGTAGCCGCCGAAGACCTCGTCCGCGCCCTGGCCGGACTGCACCACCTTGAGGTGCTTGCTCACCTCTTGGCTCAGCAGGAAGAAGCCGACGACGTCGTGGCTGACCATCGGCTCGCTCATGGCGGCGATCGCGGCGTCGAGCCCCGGCAGGGTCCGCTCGGTGTCGACGCGGATCTGGTGGTGCCGGGTCTCGAACTGGCGGGCGATCACGTCGGAGTACTTGAACTCGTCGCCCTCTTCGCCGCCGACGGCCTCGAACCCGATGCTGAACGTGTTGAGGTCGCGCTGCCCCTCCTCGGCGAGCAGGCCGACGACCAGGCTGGAGTCGAGGCCGCCGGACAGCAGGACGCCGACGGGAACGTCCGCGACCAGCCTGCGCCGCACCGCGGTCCGGAGTGCGCCGAGGACGGCCTCCTGCCAGTCGCCGGGGCTCCAGCCCGCCTTGCCGGGGTCTCGCTCGTAGCGCACGTCCCAGTAGATCCGCTCCCGGCTTCGGCCGTCCGGCTCGACGACGCGGATCGTCGCCGGCGGCAGCTTGCGCACGCCGTTCAGGATGGTGTGCGGGGCCGGAACCACCGCGTGCCAGCTCAGGTAGTGGTGGAGCGCGACCGGGTCGATGCTGGTGTCCACGTCGCCGGCGTGGACCAGGGCCGGGAGGCTGCTCGCGAAGCGCAGCGCCCGCGGCGTTTCGGTGAGGTAGAGCGGCTTGATGCCGAGCCGGTCGCGGGCCAGGACCAGCCGGCCGCTGTCGCGCTCGTGGATCGCGACGGCGAACATGCCGACCAGGCGGTCGACGAAGTCCTCGCCCCAGCGGTGGTAGGCCTTGCCGATGACCTCCGTGTCGCTGGTGGAGAAGAACCGGTAGCCGTGCCCCTCGAGCTCGGCGCGCAACTCGCGGTAGTTGTAGATGCAGCCGTTGAACGCGACGGCCAGCCCGAGCGCGCTGTCAACCATCGGCTGGTGGCCGGCCGGGGACAGGTCGATGATCGACAATCGGCGATGGCCGAGCGCCAGCGAGCCGTGGGCGTACGCTCCGGAGTCGTCCGGCCCCCGCGCGACCATGCCTTCGCACATCCGGCTCACCGCCGCGAGGTCGGCAGGGGAGCCGTCGAAGGTGAGCTCGCCGGACAATCCGCACATGTACTTCGACCCTACCCGGTACCTCCGCGGCTATCCACGCGCAGCGGCCGCCGGGTTCGGCCCGTTGATCACGTTAACCACCGGAATGGGTGGTTCACCAGGCCTGCAG
>JBMCTR010000367.1:0-2911 GCA_048622955.1 Actinomycetota bacterium | reverse complement strand
CTACGGCGCCGCGGCGGCGGCGCGCGACCGGCTTGGCCGCGCCCGGGTGTCCCGGCTGCTCGAACGGCACGGCGCGCACGTCGTCGACGCGCTGCCGGACGAACTTGCCCCCGCCGTCGCCGACGCGTACCTGGCGCTGAAGGCGGCCGGCCGCCTCTGACCCCGCCCCCTCCCCGCCCCCTCCCCGCCATCCTCGACTTGTCAGGCCTGACAGGTCTCCCGCCAGCACAGATGCGGCAACCCGCCCTGACAACTCGGGAAGGGAGGCGGCGCAGGCTCACGCCGACATCGGCAGCGCGTCGCCACGCTCGGCGGCGCCGAGGTCACCCGTCTCCCCCGCCCGCGCCGCGCGCCTCCCGTAGGTCCAGACGTACGCGATGAACGCCGCCCACGCGGCCACGCCGATCGCCACCCGCGCCCAGGTGGGCAGGCCGGACGGCGTCACGAACGCCTCGATCGCCCCTGAGACGAGCAGCACGCCGGCCAGGCCGATCGCCATGCCCGCAGCGGCCCGGCCCTCCTCGGCCAGCGCCGCGGCCCGCGTACGGCCTCCCGGTTCGATCCATGACCAGCCCAGCCGCAGCCCGGCGCCGGCCGCGACGAACACGGCGGTGAGCTCGAGCAGCCCGTGCGGTGTGATCAGGCCGAAGAACACATCGAGCCGGCCGTGGGCGGCCATCAGGCCTCCGGTCTGCGCGATGTTGACGGCGTTGATCCCGAGGATGAACACGACCGGCACCAGCGCGATCCCGAGTATCAGCGAGCCGGCAGCGATCCAGGCGTTGTTCGTCCACACCTGCGCCGCGAACGATCCGGCCGGGTTCGCGGAGTAGTAGTCCTCGAAGTCCCGCTCCACGAGTTGCCGGATCTCCTCCGGAGCGCCCATCGCGGCCTGCACGTCCGGCGAGCCGGCGACCCACCAGCCGAGCACGAACGACAGCGCCACGAACGCCAGGCCCACCGTCACCCACCAGTGCCGCGCCCGGTAGACGGCTGCCGGGAAGCCCGCCGTGACGAAGCGCAGCACGTCCGCCCAGCCCGGGTCGGACGGCCCGGCGATGGCGGTCCGCGCACGGGACACCAGGCGCGACAGCGACGCGAGCGTCGCGGGGTCCGGCGCGGCCGAGCGGATCGCCGACAGGTGGGTCGACGCCCGGCGGTAGAGCGCGATGAGCTCGTCTGCCTCCTCCCCGGTCAGTCGGCCGCTGCGGCGGACGAGGGCGTCGAGCCGGTCCCACTCGGGGCGGTGCGCCGTCACGAAGGCGTCCAGATCCACGGGTGGCACACTAGCCGGAGTGAGCGACCTGATTACCGGCGAGGCCGTGGCGCTCGAGATGCGCCTGGCCAAGCTCCCGTCGCGCGCCGTCGCCATCGTGATCGACCTGATCATCCTGTTCGCCGGGGCGGTCGTGCTGTTCTCGGCGGCCGGCGCGGTGCTGCCGGCGCTCGACCCGGCGATGGCGGCGGCGCTGAGCCTGGCGACGGGTGTCGCGCTGGTGGTGGGCGTGCCGGTGCTGATCGAGTCGCTCAGCCACGGGCGTTCGGTGGGCAAGCTGGTGATGGGCCTACGGGTCGTCCGGGACGACGGCGGGCCGGTCCGGTTCCGCCATGCCCTCGTCCGGGCGCTCGCCGGCGTGTTCGTGGACTTCTACGTGACCTCCGGGGCCGGGGCCGTGGTGTCCTCGCTGCTCAACGAGCGCGGCAAGCGCGTCGGCGACCTGCTCGCCGGCACCGTGGTGATCCGGGAGCGGGCGCCGGCCCGGAGCGCCCCGCTGCCCGCCGTCCCACCGCCGCTCACGGAGTGGGCGACGAGCCTGCAGCTGTCGCGGCTGCCCGACGACCTCGCGCTGGCTGCTCGCCGCTACCTGGCGCGCTACCACGAGTTCTCGCCGCAGGCGCGGGACGCCATGGGCGCCCGGTACGCCGGCGAGGTGGCACGGTACGTCACCCCACCGGCGCCGCCGGGCACGCCCGCCTGGGCGTACCTGGCCGCCGTCCTGTCCGAGAGGCGGCGCCGGGAATCCGAGCGGCTCGCCGCCCGGTCCGGCCCTTCCCACGACCCCGCTGACCGGCCCTTCAGCCGGCAACCCCGGACGGCCGCGGCCGGTGACCCGCTGCGCGACGCACCGGCCGACGGCGGGCCCATGGCTCCCCCGGCCTAACGTGCCATCTTGATCATTGTGAGATCGCCACCGGGTTGCCGGGGGTAATCCCACAACGATCATCACGGCGGCATGAGCGATCGTTCCCGTGCGCAGTGAGCTTCCACACCGCCCCGCCGGCGGCAATGTGGAACCCCACTGCCGCCACGACGAGCACAGTGGGGTTCCCCACTGCTGCGCCGACCCGCCGTCCGGGCGGCGCAGCGAGCAAGCTCACTGCGTAGCGAAGCGATCAGCGATGCCCTCGTGCCCCGACTCGATCAGCGGCAGCCGCCACGCCACAACCGTGATCGGGGATCACCCTTCGCAAGGCGGAGTCAGTAGCGGTAGTGGTCTGGCTTGTACGGGCCCTCGACCGGGACGCCCAGGTACTCCGCCTGGCCGGGCGTGAGCTCGGTGAGCTTCACCCCCAGCGCGTCGAGGTGCAGCCGGGCCACCATCTCGTCGAGGTGCTTGGGCAGCGTGTGCACGTCCACGGCGTAGTCGGCGGCCTTGCCGAACAGCTCGATCTGGGCGAGGACCTGGTTGGTGAAGCTGTTGGACATCACGAAGGACGGGTGCCCGGTGGCGTTGCCCAGGTTCAGCAGCCGACCCTCGGACAGCACGATGATCGAGTGCCCGTCCGGGAACGTCCACTCGTCGACCTGCGGCTTGATGGTCGTCCTGGTGATGCCGGGGACAGCCGCGAGCCCGCCCATGTCGATCTCGTTGTCGAAGTGGCCGATGTTGCCGACGATCGCCTGGTGCTT
>JBMCTR010000366.1:0-2911 GCA_048622955.1 Actinomycetota bacterium | reverse complement strand
CCCGACCGCTCCGCCGAACCCGACCGCTTCGCGCCCGCGAAGCCGACCCTAGGTGAAGATGCTGACGCCTCCGGGGCCGACCAGCAGGCCGACGACGATCAGCACGATCCCGTACAGCCATTGCCGGCGCACGAGCATGACGATTCCGGCGATGACCAGAACCACGGCGATGAGCCAGAGGATGAAATCCATGTCTCCTCTTTACCCGCGAGCGATCAGCCGAAACGCGCGAGGCCGCCGCCGGATCACCGGGCGGCGGCAGTTTTCGGTGTCGGCGGAGCGGGTATCCGCAGCCGACCCGACTCATGAGGAGGACCCACATGCTCAGGCGTCTGTTCGGCCGTACCATCCACGTCTCGGCACACTGCGACCTGCCGTGCGGCGTCTACGATCCCGCGCAGGCACGCATCGAGGCCGAGTCGGTCAAGGCGATCGACGAGAAATACCACGCGAGCGACGACCCCGACTACCGGACCCGGGCGCTGATCATCAAGGAGGAGCGCTCTCAACTCGTCAAGCACCACCTGTGGGTGCTGTGGACCGACTACTTCAAGCCGCCGCACTTCGAGAAGTACCCCCACCTGCACCAGTTGTTCAACGAGGCCACCAAGCTCGCCGGCGGTAGCGGAGGGACCAAGGAATCGACGGACATCGAGGTCGCCGACCAGTTGCTCAGCAAGATCGACGAGATCGCCAAGATCTTCTGGGAGACCAAGGGTGCCTGAGGCCGACACCGGCCCGGCGCTCCCGGCAGGCGGAGGACGATGCCGGTCCAGCTGACGCGGCTGGCCAGGCTCGTGGAACTGCCCGGCCCGTACGCCACGGCGCTGCTCGACGTCAGCCGCACCGCGGAGGACGCCGATCACCAGCTCGAGCTCCGGGCCCAGGGCGCCAGGGACGGCCTGATCGCCGAAGGCGCTCCGGAAGCGCTCGCCGACGAGATCCGGCGCCGGCTGATCGAGCACACGGGGCTGCCCGGGGCCGTGGGCCGGTTCGTGGCGGGCACGAGCCGCGGGGTGGCCGTCGACGACCCGATGCCGCAGTGGGAGGGGCCGGACATCGTGGCCTTCGGGCCGTTGCCGGACGTCACCGAGTGGCTCGCGTACCTCGGCGCGACGACCAGCGTGCTGCTCATCCTCGCCGACAAGGCCGGCGCGGACCTGAGCCGGTACGACGCCTGGGACCACGGTGGGCCCGGCGACCGGCAGCAGGTCACCGGCGAGACGCTGCACCTGCACAAGGTCCCGGACGACGACCTGGCGAAGACCACGCTGCAGCGGACGACGGAGGAGGTCTGGCGGATCAACGCCCGCAAGGTGGCCGACGAGCTCGAGCGAATGGTCGGAACGAGCCATCCGATGATCGTCCTGGCCGGAGACCCGAAGGCGCGCAGCGAGATCCGTGAGGCCGCCGGCGACAGCGTGCGGCCCGGCATCATCGAGGCGGAGCACGGCAGCCGCGCCGCCGGGACGTCGGACAGCAACCTCGACGCCGAGGTACGGCACCTGGTCCAGAACGCGCTGGTCGAGCAGCGGCTGGCCGCCGTCCGCGACTACCAGGAACGAGTCGGACGGGACGAGGGCGTGGCCCGCGGCGTCGGCGAGGTCCTCGACGCCTGCGCCATGGGCAGGGCCGGCACCGTGCTGGTGGACCGGTCGACCGCGCCGGAGGTGCTCATCCGTCCGGCGGACCATCCGGGCGTCCCACTGCCGTCGTCCGCGCTGGAGGCCCCGAACGTGCGCGGGGATCTCGCGGTCCTGGCGGCGGCCGCGGCGACCGACGCCGAGGCGGAGTTCGTCGGCTCGTCCGCGCTCGGCGGCGACTACGGTGCGGCGGCGCTGCTGCGCTGGACGTAGGAACGCTGCCCGAGGGCGGGGTCAGCCGCTCGGTTCGGCCGCGCGCAACGCCTGCTCATGTGCGGCGACGGCGGCCCGGTCGAACAGGACGAATCGCACCCTGGCGATCGACTCGAGCTCCGCCGCGGTCTCGACGACCGTCCGCACCGCCACCTCGGCGGCCTCCTGCAGCGGGTAGCCGAAGGCTCCCGTGGAGATGGCGGGGAAGGCGACCGAGGTCAGCCCGTGCTGGTCGGCGATCCGCAGCGCGGAGCGGTAGCAGTCGGCCAGCAGCCGCTCGGCGGGCTCGTCCACGCCGTAGACCGGGCCCAGGCAGTGGATGACGTGCGCATTGGGCAGCCGGTGGCCGCCGGTGATGACGCACTGACCCGGTTCGATCGGCGCCAGCCGGCGGCACTCGTCGTCGAGGCCCGGGCCCGCGGCGCGGTGGATGGCGCCGGCCACGCCCCCGCCCGGCCGTAGCTGGGCGTTGGCCGCGTTGACCACGGCGTCGACGTCCGGCTGAGCGGTGATGTCCCCCTGGGTGAGCTCGACCGTGACGCCGGCGACGGACAGCTCGCCGGTCACCGGAGCGCCGCTCCCGCCGCGGTCATCTCGGAGAGCGCGCGGTCACCGTCCCCCGGCTGGAGGTCGACGGGGCGGGTCGCGTCGCCGATCACGCTGGTGTCGAAGTCGAGCCGGCGTGCGTCGAGCACCGTCTCCTTCACGCACACGTCCTGGGCGAGCCCTACGACGACGACCCGCGTGACGTTGCGCTCCTTCAGGATGCCCTCGAGCTCGGTGGGCGCCTCCGCGCCGCTCTCCGGATCGCGAACGCTGAAGCCCGAGTAGCCGTCCTCGCCGCCGGTGCCCTTCCGGACGACGGGCGCTCCCTCCACCACTTTCAGGGCGGGGTGCAGCTCCGCACCCCAGGTGTCCTGGACGCAGTGCGTGGGCCACGTCCCGCCGTCCTTCTGGAAGTGCGGGGTGACCGGCGGGTGCCAGTCCTGGGTGTAGACGATGAGCGCGCCGGCCCGCTGCGCGGCCTCGATCTCCCGGTTGACCGCGGCGATCGA
>JBMCTR010000365.1:0-2912 GCA_048622955.1 Actinomycetota bacterium | reverse complement strand
TACCAGCTCGTCGAGCGCCTCGCCGGGGTCGGCGGGCACCGCGGGGTGCGGCGGACCGGCCGAGGCCGAGGGCGAGGGCGTACCCGTCGGCGTGCGCGTGGGGCTCACCGCGGCCGGGATCGTGACCCCGAGCAGGGCGGCGTGGTGCTCCTCGTGCCGCCGCCGGAACGGGTCGAGCTCTCCGGCCAGGCCGGGGTGGTCGGCGGCGACGGCCGCGTACAGCGCGATCAGCTCCGACTCGGCGGCCGCGGCCCGGCCGCGGACAGCATCGTCCGGGTGCGGCGGAGGCGGCGGCGTGGCCTCCGGCTCGCCGTCCAGCGCGCTGCACGCGATCAGCGGCGCCGTCGCGCCGAGCAGCACGACGGCGCGCCGGGACAGGCGCGGAGGCGGTTGCCGGGGCGGATCTTCGAGCACGTGCTACACCGTAGGGCACGAGTCCCGCAGTGAAGTACGGGCGTGCTGACCTGCGAAGCGCTAAGCTGGTTCCACCGACGTCGAGCCGACGCCGGGAATTGTGCTGCCTTGACAGACCGCACACCAACTTGACAGTGAGGAGGATCGCGTGAGCTCCACCGATGACCTCCTCCGTGCCGTGATCGAGCCGATCGTCACCGCCGACGGCCTGGATCTCGAGGAGCTCGATGTCGTTCTGTCCGGGCGCCAGCGCCGGGTCCGGGTGGTGGTCGACGCCGACGGCGGGGTGGACCTCGAGCACTGCGCTGCGCTGTCGCGAACCATCTCCGAGGCGCTGGACAACAGCGACGTCGCTGGCGACCGGCAGTACACCCTCGAGGTCAGCTCGCCCGGCGTGTTCCGCCCGCTGACGCTGCCGCGGCACTGGCGGCGCAACACCGGGCGCCTGGTGCGCGTCGTCCGCGCCGACGGCGGCCGGTTGGACGGACGTGTGGTGTCGGCGGACGAGCACGAGGCCGTGCTGGACGTCGACGGCGAGCGGGTCACCGTGCCCTACCCGGAGGTGGCCAAGGCCACCGTGCAGGTCGAGTTCAGCCGCGAGGGGCGGTGAGCTCATGGACGTCGACATGTCGATCCTGCGGGCGCTGGAGCACGAGAAGGAGATCTCCTTCGAGCTCGTCGTCGAGGCGCTGGAGCAGGCGCTGCTGGTGGCGTATGAGCGGACGCACGGCGCCCACCGGCACGCGAGGGTCGAGGTGGACCGCAAGAGCGGCCATGTGACCGTGTGGGCGCAGGAGCTCGGGCCGGACGGTTCCGTGCTGCGCGAGTGGGACGACACCCCGGAGGGCTTCGGCCGCATCGCCGCGACCACGGCCAAGCAGGTCATCCTGCAGCGGCTGCGGGACGCCGAGGACGACGTGACGTTCGGCGAGTTCCTCACCAAGGAGGGCGACATCGTCTCGGGAACCGTCCAGCAGGGTCGCGACCCGCGGTCGGTGCTCGTCAACCTCGGCAAGATCGAGGCGGTGCTACCGGCGCAGGAGCAGGTGCCGGGCGAGAAGTACGTGCACGGCAGCCGGATCAGGTGCTACGTCCTGCAGGTTCGCAAGGGAATGCGCGGGCCCGTCGTGACGGTCTCGCGCACCCACCCGAACCTGGTCAAGAAGCTGTTCGAGTTGGAGGTCCCGGAGATCGCGGATGGCACCGTGGAGATCGCGGGCATCGCCCGCGAGGCCGGCCACCGCAGCAAGATCGCCGTGCGGTCGACGCTGCCCGGCGTCAACGCGAAGGGCTCCTGCATCGGCCCGATGGGCTCCCGGGTGCGCGCGGTGATGACGGAGTTGCACGGGGAGAAGATCGACATCGTCGACTGGTCGGACGACCCGGCCGAGCTGGTGGCCCACGCGCTGTCGCCCGCGCGGGTGCAGGACGTCGAGATCGTCGATCCGGAGGCGAAGGCGGCCCGCGTGACCGTCCCCGACTACCAGCTGTCGCTCGCCATCGGGCGGGAGGGCCAGAACGCACGGCTGGCGGCGCGGCTGACCGGCTGGCGCATCGACATCCGTCCGGACTCGGGCGGGGTCGTCGACGTGCCGGACGACGCGTCGGCGGCACCTGGCTCGGCCACGCCGTGACGAAGCGGTAAACTAGGCGACGGAATCCCGTGCGATCGACCGGTAGGCCAACACGCACCTGCGTGGGCTGCCGGCTTCGTACGGACAAGTCCGACTTGCTTCGCGTAGTGGCGGTCAAGTGCGGCGCCGAGTCCGAGCGGACCACCGGGCGGACGTGGTGCGTCGTTCCTGACACCCGTGGGCGGCTGCCGGGCAGGGGTGCGTACCTGCATCCCGATCCGGGTTGCCTGTGCCTTGCCGAGCGCCGTCGGGCGTTCCCGCGGGCGTTGCGCCTGCCGGGCCCGCTCGACACGATGGCGCTGCGGCGGTGGTTCGCGGAGCGGGTCGGTGGCCAGGCTGAAGGAGATGCGACGTGACGCTCGTGGACGCTCGATGAGCACGCAGCGATGAGCACGTACCAGACGTAGCCGGCCTGAGCTCGAACGCCCGGGCCGGAGAAGGAGAGCAGTGGCAAAGGTCCGGGTATACGAGCTCGCCAAGGAGTTCGGAGTAGAAAGCAAGGTCGTCCTCGCCAAGCTGGGCGATCTCGGTGAGTTCGTCCGGTCGGCCTCGTCGACAGTCGAGGCGCCCGTCGTCCGCAGGTTGAGGGAGGCGTTCGCCGAGGCACCACCGCCGTCGACGGGAGCCAAGCCGGCGAAGAAGGAGACGGCCAAGAAGGACGGCGCCGGCAAGAAGGGCGCCGCCACGGCGGCGAAGGAGCAGCCGGAGCCGGCTGCGAGCGCCGAGCCGGCCCCGGCCGAATCGGCTATCGCCGAGACGGCTTCCGCGGAGCAGGCTGCCGCCCAGCCCGCCGCAGCGGAGGAGTCCGTCACCGAGGCGGCGAAGGAGGCCGCCCGGCCGAAGCCGGGCGCGGCGGCACCGAAG
>JBMCTR010000364.1:0-2920 GCA_048622955.1 Actinomycetota bacterium | reverse complement strand
TGGTCAAGGTCATAGCGCGTCAGAGTAGCGGGAGGTCCTAGTGTGGCCGGTATGCGGCTGACCAAGTTCGAGCACTCGTGCGTTCTCGTCGAGGCCGACGCGGCGCGGCTCCTGATCGATCCCGGGACGTTCTCGCACGGCTTCGAGGACCTGACCGGGCTCACGGCCGTTCTCGTGACGCATCAGCACCCGGACCACGTCGACATGGACCGCATCGGGCCACTCGTGCACAGCAACCCGCAGGCCGCCTGCTACACCGACGAGGCCACGGCGGCGCTGCTCCGGGAGCACGGCGTTCAAGCGAGCGTCGCGCACGACGGGGACCGGTTCGACGTCGGCACCGAGATCGCGGTCCACGGCGTCAACCACGCCGTGATCCATCCCGACATCCCGGTCATCCCGAACGTCGGGTACATGATCGGTGGCCGGTTTTTCCACCCCGGCGACGCCTTCACCGTGCCCGCCGAACCCGTCGACGTGCTGGGCCTGCCGACGGCCGCGCCGTGGCTGAAGGGCGCGGAAGCGGTCGACTATCTCCGTTCCGTGGCGCCGCGGGTGGCCGTTCCGATCCACGAGGGGCTCCTGGCGAGGCCGGAGGTGTTCTACGGCCTCTTCGAGCGCCTCGCCCTCAGCGGAACGACCGTCACCGTCGTCCCGCCCGGGGACACCGTCGAGATCTGACGGTCCGGCCGCTAGCGGGTGCCGAACATCTGCGTCCAGTACAGGCCACGCGACGAGTCCGCGACACCGACACCCGTCGCGACCGAGTCGCAGTCCAGGATGTTCTTGCGGTGCCCGGCGCTGTCCATCCAGCCGGCGACGACGGCCTCCGCGGTCGGGTAGCCCATCGCGATGTTCTCGGCCGACCACCACCGGTAGCCCTCGTCCTGGGCTCGCTTGTTCGGCCCCTCACCGTCCGGGTTCGTGTGGTCGAAGTAGTCCCGCTCCGCCATGTCCTCGCTGTGGCCCCGCGCCGCTTCCTCGAGCCGCTTGTCGACGCGCAAGCCCGAGCAGCCCTCGGCTGTCCGCTCGGCATCGACCAGTTCCACGACCTCGGCCTCCAGCCGTCGCAGGTCGGGGCTGTCGGCCGATTCGTCCGGCGGCTCGGACGATGTCGTCTCGTCCGGTGGCGCGGTGTCCGTGGGTGACGGCGTATCGGTCGGCTCGGGCGTGTCCGTGGCGCCCGGCTGCAGGGTGACCACCGCTGAGGGCATGGACCGCGGCTCCGTCGCCGGCCCGCTCAGCGTCGGCGGCGCGGTCTGCCACGGCAGCGGTTCGCTCGTCGCCTCGTCGATCGCCACGCTGGCTGGACCGGCCCCGCAACCGGCGAGGACGATGGACGCCACGACGGCCGCCGCGGCGCGCCCACGGCGCACCGTGCCGCCAGGACGCACCCCGGCGGCACGGACCCCAGCGGTCCTCGGCACCGTGCGCACCCCGGCCGGAGATCAGCCAAGCAGCGCGATCAGCGCCCACACGCCGAGCAGCACAACGATGATCGCGAGAATCGGTGCCAGGCGCTTGGCCACCGACGCCCCCGCCACGTTGACCACGCTGATCGTGTCCGGCGTGGGACGGGCGGCCGGCTCCTCGGGACGCTCGGCTTGCGACTCATCGGCTGCTTGCTCGGTGCTGAGGCTCTCGGGCGCCTCGGCCGCACGCCCGCCGGCGCCGGCCCCGCTCAGTTGTGTCGCCACGCACTCCGAGAACTGGCCGAGCAGCTTCTTGCCGACGTCGTCCATCACGCCGCGGCCGAACTGGGCGGGACGCCCGGTGATGGCCAGGTCGGTCACCACGGACACCCTGGTATCGGACTCGCCCTCCTGCAATTGCGCGGTCACGGTCGCCGCAGCGGTGCCCGCGCCGCGGGTCTCCTTGCCCTTGGCCTCGACCACCACCCGGCGGGCCTCGGCGTCCTTCTCGAGGAAGGACGCCGAGCCCGAGTACGACACCGTCACCGGGCCGACCTTCACCTTCACCCGACCGGTGAACGTGTCGCCGTCCACCGAGTCGATCGTGGCGCCCGGCATGCACGGAGCCATCCGCTCGACATCCAGCAAGACGTCCCACGCCTGGTCGACCGGTACCGGCACAGTGAACTCATGCTCTAGCTGCATGGCGGTCAGACTATCGCTGCCGACACGGCGCGCTTCGTCAGGATGCGTGCGAGGTGGGTGCGGAACTCCGCGGAGGCGTGCACGTCGCTGCTCGGCGAGATGCCGTCCGCCGCGTTGTCCGCCGCCGCGGCCACCGCGTCACCCGAGGGCTCCACACCGGTGAGCGCCGATTCCACCGCCGACGCGCGCACCGGCGTCGGGCCCACGTTCACCAGGCCGATTCGGGCGCTGCCGATGGCGCCGTTCGCGCGCTGCACGAGCGCGACGGCGCCGACGACGGCCCACGCCTGCGCCACCAGGTTGAACTTCTCGTAGTGGTGCCCCCAGCCGCTGCCCAGCTTGGGCACCCGCACCTCGACCAGGACCTCGTCCGGCGCGAGCGCCGTCTGCAGGTAGTCGACGAAGAACTCCGCCGCGGGGATCTCCCGCCGCCCTCCGGGACCCTGTGCGACGAGGGTGGCGTCGAGAGCGAGCATCAGCGCGGGCAGGTCGGACGCGGAGTCGCCGTGCGCCAGCGACCCGCCGATCGTGCCGCGGTGGCGCACCTGCGCGTCCCCGACCGTCGCCGTGACGTCGGACACCACCGCGCAGTGCTCCCGCACCAGCGGGTCGTTCAACACGTCGTGGTGGGTGGTCCCGGCTCCGATCGCGAGCCGGTCGCCGGCGTCGGACACCCCCTTCAGCGAGTCCACCCGTCCGACGTCGACGAGCACCTCGGGAACCGCCAGCCGCAGCTTCATCAGCGGCAGCAGGCTGTGCCCGCCCGCCAGCAGCTTCGCGTCGTCGCCGTGCTGCTGCAGCGC
>JBMCTR010000363.1:0-2925 GCA_048622955.1 Actinomycetota bacterium | reverse complement strand
GCCTGCAGGTACGGCAGCATCCGCGCGGCGAGGTCGGCGGCGTCGAGGCTACGCAGCCACACGCCGTTGAGCGCCTCCGCCTTCTTCAGGTCGAACCGCGCCGGGTTGGGGTTGACGCGGGTGACGTCGAACGCGGCGACCATCTCGTCGAGGGAGAAGACCTCCCGGTCGCCGCCGATCGACCAGCCGAGCAGCGCGAGGTAGTTGAGCAGCGCCTCGGGCAGGAACCCCCGCCGGCGGTACAGGTCCAGCGAGGCCTGCGGGTCGCGCTTGGACAGCTTCTTGTCGCCCTCCCCCTTGACCGAGGGCAGGTGACCGAAGCGCGGCATCGGAGCGTCCGTGGCGCCGATCGACCGCAGCGCCTCGTGCAGCGGGATCTGCCGCGGCGTTGACGACATCAGATCCTCGCCGCGCAGCACGTGGGTGATGCCCATCAGCGCGTCGTCGACCGGGTTGACCAGCGGGTAGAGCGGGTCGCCGTTCGCCCGGACGAGCACGTAGTCGAACAGGTTCTCCGCATCCCACCGCTTCGCGCCGAACACGAGGTCGTCGAAGCCGACGGCGGTGTCGGGCATCCGGAACCGCACCACCGGCTGTCTGCCCTCGCGCTCGTACGCGGCAACCTGGTCGGCGGTGAGCGCACGGCACGTGCCCTCGTACCCGCTCGGCCGGCCGGCGGCCCGGGCGGCTTCCCGCCGCTCGTCCAACTCCTCCTGAGTGCAGTAGCAGCGGTACGCGTGGCCGGCGTCCAGCAGCCGCTGCACGATGTCGGCGTACAGGTCGCGCCGCTGCGACTGCCGGTACGGCCCGTACGCCCCGCCGGCCTCGGGTCCCTCGTCCCAGTTCAGCCCCAGCCAGCGGAACGCCGACAGCAGTGCCTGGTACGACTCCTCCGAGTCGCGCGCGACGTCGGTGTCCTCGATGCGGAACACGAACGTCCCGCCGTAGTGCCGGGCGAAGGCCCAGTTGAACAGCGCGGTGCGGATCAGCCCGACATGCGGGTCGCCGGTCGGCGACGGGCAGAACCGGACGCGCACCGCCTCCGGCGCCACCTCGCCGAGCACGGGATCGAGCGGGGACAACAGAGATCACCAAGACCTTCGGGTAGCCGTGTTCTGTGTAGCGAGGATATCCGCCGACTCCGGCTCTCACCGCTCGCTCGCGGGAAGGACGCGGTTGCGCAGCGTGCCGATGCCCTCGACCGTGACGGAGACCTCCTCGCCCGCGTCGATCCGGCCCACGCCGGCCGGCGTCCCCGTGAGGATCACGTCGCCGGGCAGCAGGGTGAACACGGTGCTGATGTACGACACGAGCGCCGGCACATCGTGGATCATCTGGGACGTCCGCCCGTCCTGCCGCACCTCGTCATCGACCAGGCAACGCACCCGCAGGTCCGACGTGTCGAGGTCGGTCTCGATCCACGGGCCGAGCGGGCAGAACGTGTCGAAGCCCTTTGCCCTGGCCCACTGGTCGTCGGTGCGCTGCAGGTCGCGCGCCGTCACGTCGTTGCCGCAGGTGTAGCCGAACACGGCTTCTGGAACCCGCTCGGCCGGCACGTCCCGGCAGACGCGGCCGATCACGACGGCCAACTCGGCCTCGTGGTGCACCTCCTTGGACTGGCGAGGCAGCACGATCGGCTCGCCCGGGCCGATCACCGCGGTGTTCGGCTTCAGGAACAGCAGCGGCTCCTCCGGGACCTCGTGGCCGAACTCCCACGCGTGCTCGGCGTAGTTGCGCCCGACACCGACCACCTTG
The DNA here is from genome assembly GCA_048622955.1 of Actinomycetota bacterium. Classification (GTDB taxonomy): domain Bacteria; phylum Actinomycetota; class Actinomycetes; order Jiangellales; family Jiangellaceae; genus JBMCTR01. The sequence goes on along the minus strand of JBMCTR010000363.1, from coordinate 1,170 downwards.
CTGCGGGGGATCACCGGTGCCACCAGCCGCACCTCGTCCAGCGGCAGCGTCTCCCCCGTCAGCTTGGGGCCGCGGTAGAGCGGGTCGCCGTCGAGCACGGCCAGCATCACCCGGCCCTCGGAGTCCTCTCCGATAGCACCGAAGCGCGGCTCGTCTCCCGTCGTGAACCTCGCGATGCGCACGCGGCGAGGGTATCGGGCCGGGATCCCGCGCGACGGTGGGACGGGTGGTTCACAGGGATCTCCGCGGCACCGAGGCGGAGCCGGCCCGCCCGTAGACTGGCGGCGGTGGCTGTTGCGACGACCGATCAGGGCGTGCTGCCGCCGGAACGCTGGGCGGCGCGGATGCGCGCGCACCAGGTGCGGGTGGACCGGCTCGTCCGCCCGCACCTCCAGCGCCGGCGGCGGGGCGAGCGGCACCCGGTGCACGACTTCCTGTTCACGTACTACTCGTTCCGCCCGGCGCAGCTGCGCCGGTGGCACCCGGGCTACGGCGCCGTGCTCGAGGGACGCCCGCCGCACGAGGCTTGGCGCGGGTACGGCCGCGAGGAGCACGGCGTGACGGTGGATCCGGCGCACCTGGCCACGCGGATCGAGACTGTCCGCTGGGTACGCGGGCTGCTGGCGGCGACGGCGTCCCGGCCGGCCATGACGGGGTGCCTCGGGCTGCACGAGTGGGCCATGGTCTACAAGGCCGCCCGGCTGCGCCACGAGGACTGGCCGCTACGGCTCGGCCGCGCCGGCACCGACGCCGTCGTGGAGGCGAACCGGCTGCGCTGCAGCCACGTCGACGCGTACCGGTTCTTCACCGGCGACGCGGCGCCGCGCAACGCCGTGCGGCCGACCCGCGAGCGCCAGGTCGAGCTCGAGCAGCCGGGCTGCCTGCACGCGAACATGGACCTCTACAAGTGGGCCTACAAGCTGTCGCCGCTGGTGCCCAGCGACGTGGTGGCCGATGCGTTCGAGCTCGCCGTGGAGATCCGGGAGCTCGACATGCGGGCCGGCCCGTACGACCTGTCCGCGCTCGGCTACCAGCCGGTCCGCATCGAGACTCCCGAGGGCAAGCGCGAGTACGTCGACGCACAGCGGTCGTTCGCCGAACGCAGCGCTCACCTGCGTACGCGGCTGATCGACGAGTGCGACCGGCTGCTCGCGGCGCTCGACGAGGAGG
>JBMCTR010000362.1:0-2929 GCA_048622955.1 Actinomycetota bacterium | reverse complement strand
TCGCCGTCGTCCGCAGACGGGCCCGGCGGTCCGGCACCGCGGCAGCCGAAGTGGCGGCGCTGGCTGCTGCCCGTGTCAGTACTGCTCATGGTGTGGCTGCTGTTCGGCAACGCGTTGATGGGCGCCAACGTCACCGAGGTCGACTACTCGACCTTCCTCGAACGCGTCGAGGCTGGCGAGGTCGAGCGCGTGACGATCGACCCGGACGGCCGAGTGGACGGGGCGTTCAGCGACGGCGAGAACTTCCGTACCCAGGTACCCACTGCCCTGGACACCGCCGGGCTCACCGAGCAGCTCGAGAACGCCGATGTCGCCGTCGAGGCGACCGCCCCCCAGTCGTCGCTGTGGCAAGGATTGCTCAGCCTCCTGCCGCTGCTACTGATCTTCGGGCTGTTTCTCTACCTCGGCCGGCGCGCCAGGGGTCAACTCGGCGGCGCATTGGGCAGCCTGGGCCGGGCGAAGACGAAGGTGGTCGACGCGGAGCGTCCGTCGACCCGGTTCGCCGACGTCGCCGGCTACGACGGCGTCAAGCGGGAGGTCGGCGAGATCATCGACTACCTCAAGGACCCGATGCGATACCAGCGGGCAGGGGCCATGGGGCCGCGCGGTGTCCTGATGGTCGGCCCGCCCGGCACCGGCAAGACGTACCTCGCTCGCGCCGTCGCGGGTGAGGCCGACGTGCCCTTCCTCCCGGTCACGGGCTCGAGCTTCGTGGAGATGTTCGTCGGCGTCGGCGCCTCCCGGGTCCGTGATCTGTTCGAAGAGGCCCGCAAGCGCTCCCCCGCGATCATCTTCATCGACGAGATCGACGCCATCGGAGGGCGCCGCACCAGCGGCGGAGGTGCGATCTCCAACGACGAGCGTGAGCAGACCCTGAACCAGCTCCTCGCTGAGATGGATGGCTTCGACCCCACCGACGGCGTGGTCGTGCTCGCGGCCACGAACCGTCCGGAGACGCTCGACCCCGCACTGCTACGCCCGGGTCGGTTCGACCGGCAGGTCATCGTGCCCCTGCCCACCCAGGCCGAGCGGCGCGCCATCCTCGCGGTGCACTCCCGCGGCAAGCGGCTCGCCGCCGACGTGGACCTCGACGTCGTGGCGCGCGGAACTCCCGGGTTCAGCGCCGCCGATCTCGCCAACCTGGCCAATGAAGCGGCCTTGCACTCCGTGCGCGCCGGTCGCGACGAGGTGACCGCGACCGACTTCGAGGCCGCCCGTGACCGCATCGTCCTCGGCCGCAGCGAGAGCTCCAACGTGCTGCTGCCGGACGAGAAGCGCGCCGTGGCGGTGCACGAGTCCGGCCATGCCCTCGTCGCCGCACTACGTCCGCAGGCCGATCCGGTGCACAAGGTCACGATCCTGCCGGCCGGGATGGCACTTGGCGCCACGCACCAGTTCCCCGTCGACGAGCGTCACCTGCACTCGGAGGCCTACCTGTACGATGCCCTGTCGGTGCGGCTCGGCGGGCGCGCCGCTGAGCTGGTGATCTTCGGGGAGGGTTCCACCGGCGCCGCCAACGACCTGGTCACTGCTACCGCGCTGGCCACCAAGATGGTTCGCGACTACGGGATGTCGCCCGAGATCGGACCGGTGGGCTACGGCTCGGGAGCACCCATGTACCTGGGCGGCCAGGAGATGCGTTCCCGCGAGCACTCCGAGGTCACCCAGCACCTGGTCGACCGCGAGGTCTCCCGGCTGCTCCGGGAGGCCGAGCAGCGTGCGGTCAGCTTGCTGCGCAGCCACCGTCACGAACTCGACCGGCTCACCGAGTTGCTGCTCGAGCACGAAACTGTCGACGGTCAGGCCGTTTACGCACTCGTCGGCCGTGGGTTCCCCGGTGCTCCCGAGCCCGCGGGCGCGGCGGCCATGAATGGCGGTGCGTCATGACCATCGCTGCGCATGAGGCTGCCTACCGCACCGGCGAGCAGCGCCCGTACGCCCTCGACCTGGACACGGTTGAGGCCGCGCTGGGGACCGGCGCACCCGGGCTGAGCGACGAGCAGGCACAGGCCCTGGCCGACGACAACTTCGCCAGCATCTATGCAGCGGCGGAAGAAGGCCGCGTCACCTTCGACAACCTGCGCAAGGCGACCTTCTTTCTGCTGTCCACCGCCACCGCGCTGGTGCTGGCTATCCTCGCCGGCCTCGGGCTCGGCTGGCCGCTGCTCTTCCTGCCCGCCCAGGTGCTGTGGCTCAACCTCGTCACCAACGGTGTGCAGGACGTCGCGCTGGCCCTCGAACCGGGCGAGAAGGGCGTGGCGGACCGGCCGCCGCGCGACCCGAACGAAGGCATCCTGTCGCGGACACTGTGGCGGCGCGGTATCGCCACCGGAGTGATCATGGCGGCCGGCACGCTCGCGATCTTCGCTGCGGCACTTGCCGTGACCTCATTGCCGCAGGCCCAGACCGCCGCTGTGACCACGATGGTGATCTTCCAGGCCTTCCACGCGGCCAACTCCCGTGCCGAGCGCACCTCGGTGTTCCGCCTCGACCCGCGCACCAACCGCTTCCTTCTCGTCGCGGTCGCCACGGCCTTGGCGTTGCACGTGGCCGCGATCTATCTGCCGGCCACCCAGTTTGTGCTGCGCTTCGAGCCGTTTCCCACACAGCTGTGGCTGCCGATCGTCGCCGTGGCGAGCAGCGTGGTGGTGGTCAACGAGGTCCACAAGTGGTTGGGCCGACGATCGCCGGTCCAGGCGAGTCAGCAGGCCACGTCGATACCGAACCCGCACGTCGATTCTGAATCCGCCGCTAATCCCCGGTAACCCGGGCCACGGCGGCGATCTGGGTATCAGCGTGCGGTTTCGGTATCGAGTTCGGCGACAGCAGCCGACTGGTGGGCGTCGGTGTGCCCGGGGTGGTCGGCGGCGACTCGGCGCTTGAGGGCTCATACGGACCCGCCTTCCTGACGAGGAGTGCAAGGTACGCC
>JBMCTR010000361.1:0-2932 GCA_048622955.1 Actinomycetota bacterium | reverse complement strand
ACCGGATGCTGCGCTCGACCGCCGAACTGGTGGACGTCCGCCAGGCGCGCGACGCGTTCGGGCTGCGGCCGGGCGAGTTCCTGCACGCGGGGCCACCGCTGCGGTGGGACGAGGCGTCCGGGCCGATGCGCGGGGCGCTGATGGCCGCAATGATCTTCGAGGGACTGGCCGGCACGCCCGAGGACGCGGAGGCCAAGCTCGACTCCGGCGGCGGTATCACGCTCGAGCCCTGCCACCACCGGGGCGCGGTGGGGCCGATGGCCGGCGTGGTCTCACCGTCGATGTGGATGTTCGAACTGCGCGACGAGGCCAACGACGGGACGTCGTGGTGCTCGCTGAACGAGGGCCTCGGCAAGGTGCTGCGCTACGGCGCGTACTCCTCCGAGGTCATCGAGCGGTTGCGCTGGATGACCGAGGTCCTCGGGCCGCTGCTGCGCGACGCCGTCCGCAAGCGCGGCGCGGTCGACGTCAAGGCGATCCTCGCGCAGATGGTGCAGATGGGCGACGAGGGCCACAACCGCAACCGGGCGGGCACGCTGATGCTGCTCCGCGAGCTCCTGCCCGACCTGATCGACTCCGGGGCGCCGAGCTCGCAGGTGGCGGAGGTCACCCGGTTCGTGTCCGGCAACGACCACTTCTTCCTCAACCTGGCGATGCCGGCGGCCAAACTGCAGGCCATGGCCGCGTCCGGCATTCCGGGGTCGACGGTCGTGACCACGATGGCGCGTAACGGCACCGAGTTCGGCATCCGCGTCTCCGGGACCGGCGACACGTGGTTCACCGCGCCGGCGCTGCTCCCGGACGGGCTGTTCCTGGGCAGCTACGGCCCGGAGGACGCCAACCCGGACATCGGCGACTCGACCATCGCCGAGACGGTCGGGCTCGGCGGGTTCGCCATGGCGTCCGCGCCCGCCATCGTCCGCTTCGTCGGCGGCACCGTGCCGGACGCGCTGCGCACGAGCAGGCTGATGTACGAGATCACGCTCGCGGAGAACCCCGCGTACGCGTTCCCGATCCTCGAGTTCCGCGGCGCGCCGACGGGCATCGATGTGACGCGGGTGATCCGCACCGGGATCCTGCCTCAGATCAACACCGGGATGGCGGGGAAGGTCGCGGGCACCGGCCAGGTCGGCGCCGGCCTGGTGAAGCCGCCTCAGGAGTGCTTCGACGCGGCGCTCGAGACGCTGGCCGATGCCGCACCACCGCTTGCGGAGGGTGACGCCGGCCGCTAGAACGCCGCCGCGGCGTGGGGCGCGTCGTGGTAGTAGACCTCTTCCCGGACGATCTTCCCCTCGACCACCGTGTAGAGCGACATCTTCGTCGTCGTGGAGGGAGTACCGGTAGGCGTATGGGTCTCCTCGAAGGAGAAGCGCACCGCGAACCGGTCGCCCAGCACGAACGGACCGTCGATCTCGACGTGGTGGATCCGGTAGTCCGCGGTGAGCTCGTGGCTGCGTGCCATGATCGCGTCCAGCCCGTGCACCTCGCCTGACGCTTCGGCCGTTTCGAACGGTGCGACTCGCACCATGTTCGCCGACATGAGCGCCAGTGCGTCGCTCATCTTGCCCTCCCGGATGAGCGACACGTACCGCTCAGCGATCTCCTGTGGGCCCGGTCCGCGGAACTCATCCGCGTGGTCGATCGCCCACTCCCGGAAGGTACGGGCCGGTACACCGGTGACCTTCTCGACGTCGCTGGTCACTGGCTCTGGCCGGTCCACCATGCGCGCCCACGCTTCGAGCGCCTTCTCGGCGAAGCCCGGGTCGCCCCAGCTGGCGACAAGGTGTTGGCGGGCAACATCCGGGTCGAGCTCCTCCCAGTGCACGTCCCTGCCGATCACTTCGCCGATCTGGCGCACCTGCTCGCGCTGGGTCAGCACTTCCGGCCCCGTCAGCTCGTAGACCGCGCCGTGGTGCCCCTCCTCGGTAAGCGCGCGAGCCGCGACCGCGGCGACGTCCGCCTCGTGTACGAGCGAGCGGCCGGCATCGGCGTACGGCCAGCGGACGAGGCCGTCCGACTGGATCTGGTTCGCCCACCCCAGCGTGTTGGTGGCGAGGCCACCGGCGCGCAGGATCGTCCACTGCAGGTCGGTCAGCTCAATGAGCCGCTCGATCTCCCCGAACGCTCCGTCCGGGCGCTGGCCCTGATCGCCTGCCATGGCGGACAGGTAGACAACGCGGCTCGCATGCTTGGCGATCCGATCCACCACGGCCGACGCCGTGTCGACAGCGAAAAGCGGCCAGAGCAAGAAGACGGATCTTACGCCGTCGAGCGCGGCGTCGAGCGTTTCCGGTGCCGTGAGGTCGCCGCGGACAGCCGGAACATCGGCGGGCAGCCTGGCGGTATCGGGGTCGCGCACCAGGGCGCGGACATCCACGTTGCGTTGCCGTAGCTGGTCAACCAGCGAACCTCCGATGTTGCCGGTGGCGCCGGTGACCAGGACTGTGGCGGTCTCGGTCATGGGCATGGCTCCGTTCTGTACGGCGGTTGGGATCCATGCCCACGCTCGAACTTAAACAATGGTTGAAGTCAACCAGGGTGCGGATGACGTATCTCACACGTCTCACGCGGTTGCAGCGCCCAGTGCCGCGGAGACCCCGAGCGCCAACCCCTCGGCGAGATCGCGACCGGAGGTGTGGCCGACTGCGAGTAGCCGGTCCAGGGCGGGGCGTAGCGGCCGCTGGCCGACGAGCGCGTGGCACACCGCACCGATGGGCTGCGCCACGGCACCTGCTGTGGCATGCCCGGACAGATCGGCCGCCAGCGGGGTCGTCCGTCCCGCCCGCGCGCTGACCTCGGCGCCCAGCAGCCGGCCGGTCTGCACCGCCGCCGTGCTGTCCAATGCGCGCCCGAAGATCACCAGACCGGCGATCGTGCCGGCGAGCAGGTCGTCGCCGGCCGGGGTCAGCCCGGGGCCGAGCCCGACCAACTC
>JBMCTR010000360.1:0-2947 GCA_048622955.1 Actinomycetota bacterium | reverse complement strand
GGCCGGCGCCGAGGAGCCCGACGACCTGGCCGTGCTCGCCACAGCCGCGATCGACGGAGTCCTGCTGCACGCGCTCATCGACCCCGGCCTCGACCCCACCCGGATCGTCGCCCCGCTCGGCCGCCTGCTTCCTTCCGGAGGTCCGTTGTGAGCACGCTCGACACGCACACCGCGATCGCCTCGCTCGCCGGGGTCTCGCGGACGTTCGGCGAGGGCCCGACCGCGGTCCACGCCCTCACCGACATCGACCTCGACCTGGTGACCGGCGAGCTCGTCGTCATCCTCGGGCCGTCCGGCTCCGGCAAGACCACGCTGCTCAACCTGGTCGGCGGCATCCAGTCGCCGTCGACCGGGCGGATCGTCGTCAACGGCCGGGAACTCACGGAGCTCGACGCCCGCGGCCTGACCGACTACCGCCGCGAGACGGTCGGCTTCGTGTTCCAGTTCTTCAACCTCGTCCCGACGCTGACCGCCCGGGAGAACGTCGCGCTGATCGCCGAGCTCACCGACGACGGCGAGACGGTCGATCGCCGCACGTCCCGGGTGCTCGACGAGGTCGGCCTGGGCGATCGCGCCGACAACTTCCCCAGCCAGCTCTCCGGCGGCGAGCAGCAACGGGTCGCCATCGCCAGGGCGCTCGCCAAGCAGCCGCCGCTGCTGCTGTGCGACGAGCCCACCGGCGCGCTCGACATCGAGACCGGCCGCACAATTCTCGAGCAGCTCCGCAGGCAGGCCCGCGAGCACGGGCGCACGGTGCTGATCGTGACCCACAACGTCGCGATCGGCGCGATGGCCGACCGGGTGCTGCGGCTGCGCGCCGGCCGGATCGACGACGACCGGCGCAACGAGAGCCCGGCGCCGGTGGACGACGTGGACTGGTGACCGCCGTGCCACGGACAAGCACGCTGCGCACCAAGCTGCGGCGCGACGTCGTGCGGCAGTGGCCCCAGTTCGTCGCGATCGTCGTGACGATCACGCTGGGCGTGGCGCTGTTCGCCGCCTCGTACGACGGGTTCCGCAACCTGCAGGCGTCCTACGACAACATGCACGTCGAGCTGCGCACCGCCGACCTCTGGATCACCGGCGGCGACACCGGCGCCATCGCCGACGCGGCGAGCGGCACCTCCGGCGTCACAGCCGTCACCACCCGGGTGCAGGCCGACGTCCCGCTGCGGGTCGACGGCCGGGACAAGCTGCGCGGCCGCGTGGTGGGCGTGCCGGTGGACCGCCAGCCCGAGATCAACCAGCTGCTCGTGCTCGACGGCGGCTACCTGCGCGCCGGCCGGACGGCGCTGGTCGAGCAGCACATGGCAAGCCATTTCGAGCTGAGCGCGGGCGACGTGGTCGAGGCGTGGGGCGGTACCGAGTGGACCGACCTCACGGTCACCGGCGCGGCGGCCTCGCCCGAGTACATCTGGCCCGCCCGCAGCCGGCAGGACACCATCACACTTCCGGACCAGTTCGGGGTGCTGTTCGTGCCTCCGGAGGTGGCGCAGCAACTCGCCGGCACCGACGCCAACCAGGTGCTGGTCCGCCTCGGCGAGGCCGCCGAGCCCGGCACCCTCGACGAGCTGGCCGCTCGCGCCCGCGAGCTCGGCGCCACCGAGGTGCTCACCCGCGCGGAGCAGCCGTCCAACGCGGTGCTCCAGGAGGACATCGACGGGTTCAGCCAGATGTCGGTGGCGTTCCCGGCGCTGTTCCTGCTCGCGGCCGGCATGGCGACGTACGTGCTGATCACCCGCCGGGTGCAGAGCGAGCGGACGCTAATCGGCATGATGCTCGCCAACGGCATGTCGCGCGGGCGGGTGCTGCGCCACTACCTGGGCTACGGCCTCGCCGCGGGTACGATCGGCGGCGCGATCGGCGTCGTGGCGGGCGTCGCCGCCGCGAGGTCGATGACCGACGCGTACCTCGGCTTCATCGACCTTCCGGCGCAGGCCGCGGTGTTCGACATCAGGTGGGTGACCGTGCTCGGCGGCATCGCCTTCGGGCTCGTCGCCGGCGCCCTCTCGGTGATCGCCCCGGCCCTGCTCGCGTCGCGCGTCGAGCCCGCCGACGCGATGCGTGGCGTCGTGCCGGTGAGCGGCGGCAGGTACAGCCTGCTGGAGCGCATCGTGCCGCCGCTGCGGCGGCTGCCGGCCCGCTGGCGGCTGGTGCTGCGCAACATCGGCCGCAACCGCCGCCGCACCGGCTACACCGTCACCGGGGTCACGCTCTCGCTGCTGCTCGTGCTGTCGTCCTGGTCGATGCTCGACACCATGGACGCGCTGCTCCACCGGCAGTTCGACGAGGTGCAGCGGCAGGACGCGCGCGTCGACCTCGCCGGCCCGCAGCAGCCGGAGGTGCTCGACGAGATACGCACGGTCGACGGCGTCGCCGAGGTGGAACCGATGCTGGCCGTGCCGGTCGCCCTGCGATCGGACGGCAGCAGCTATTCCTCGGTGCTGCGTGCCCTCCCGCAGGACACCGACCTGCACGGGTTCATCGAGCCGAACGGCGGGCAGCGCACGCTTCCCGGCAACGGCGTTCTTGTGGGCATCGGCGCGCGCGACATCCTGGACGCCGAGCCCGGCGACACGCTGCGACTGCGCGTCGCCGAGCAGGGCCTCGCGTTCGAGACCGAGGTGCTGCTGGCCGGGTACGTCGACGAGCCGCTCGGCACGTTCAGCTACACCTCCATCGAGCAGGCCGAGCAGCTCACCGGGCAGGACCTGCCGGTCACGTCGGCGCTGCTGCGGTACGAGCAGGGCGCGGACCGCGACGCCGTCCGGCGGGCGGTCACCGACCTCGGCGTGGTCGCCGCCTACGAGGACAGCCAGGCGCTCGCCCGGCTCTTCGACGAGTTCACCGGCCTGTTCTACGGGTTCGTCGGCGGCATGCTGGTGCTGGGCGCGCTGATGGCCTTCGCGATCATGTTCACGACGATGTCGGTGAACATCATGGAGCG
>JBMCTR010000359.1:0-2948 GCA_048622955.1 Actinomycetota bacterium | reverse complement strand
CTACGACGCCAGCGACTGGCAGCCGCACTCAGCCTCAGGCGGCGCGAGGAACGTCCAAATCTGCAGGTCGTGCGTGTCCGTCGGGATCGCCGAGAACAACGGCGACGGGCTGCCCGCCTGGTCGACCACCACGTCATACGGCCCCGTCCCCCACGGGGTGCCCTTACGGGTGCGGCCCTCCACCGTGAACGTGATCAGCTGGTTGGCCACGGTGATGTTGCCCGCGATCGCGCCCTCCACGACCCACGGCAGCAGCGAGTACCCGTACGGCACGTCGTCGTCCTCCGAGCACTCCTCCTCCGCGTTGCCCAGCCACAGCTCCAGCGCGAAGTTCGCCGTCGCGAACTTGTCCTCGTTGACGACGAACCCGATCACCCGGTCCTGGTCGTCCTCGTAGGCGTCCAGCCCGGTGATGATCGTGAAAATCTCCGGGTCGACCTCCTGGAACTGGATCGACACGTCGAACCAGTTGAGCAGCGGCCGGCTGCGCTGGTTCACGATGAACTTGCCGTTCGGGCCCTTGCGCTTGAACTCGTCCGGCGACTCCACGTTCGGCGTCAGCTGCGCCTGCACGTACCCCTCGGACACCCCGTAGGCGCACTCGCCGTAGTCCGGCTCGCCGCACGAGTCCAGCCGGGTCACACGCAGCGTCTCACCCTGCAGAGGCTTCGCGCACAGCAGGTTCGTCATCAGGATCCTCCAGGTTGGAACAGCGCACGGCCGACACCGCACTCGAAGCCGACCGCGTACTCCCGCTCGGCCAACAGCAGCCGCTGGTTCGTGCCGCGGTCAGTGGTCTGGTCCACCGGGGCGACCCACGGCTCCGGGGCCCGCCACACCGTGACCAGCCCGGAGGCGTGCAGCCAGGTGTCGTCCCCGTCGGGCTGCGCGCCGCCCTCCCCGGTGCCCGGGTAGCCGCCGCCGAACACCCAGATGCTGCCGAGCGGGGTGCGCAGCAGCGGCCCGTCCCGCACCACCAGGCCACGGTCGGCGGCGTAGGCGGCGACGATCGGCTGCGCGTGCAGATACCCGGTGTGCCCGTAGGCCAGATCGGCGTACAGCCACTGCTCCAGCGCGCCCACCACCGACGCCATGCTCTCCGCGTCGGGCGGGGTGACCAGGTCGCTCGCCGTGACCAGCGCGTCGATGTCCAGGGAGTCCCCGGCGTCGGTCTGCCCGGACCACAGCGCCCGCTCGGCGGCCCGCTGCTCACCGGACTCCAGCCGCCGGAGCACCCGCGTCTCGTCCTCGGCCGTCGTGTGACCGACGGTGCCGCACTCGATCGTGGCCGTCACCGCGAACGGGGCGGCCTCCACGATGCCCGCCTCGTCCTGGGTGACCTTCTCGGCGGTGTCGCACTCGATCGGGTACGGGTGGGCGTCGCCGCACGAGTGCGGCTCGAACGTCACCCCGCCGCCGCGGCCGTGCGGCATCGGCAGGTCCAGCGGGCCGATCGCCGCGGCGAACAGCCCGTAGCGCCGTCCCCGCGGCTCCGGCCCGTCGACCACCGGGGGCGGGATGATGCTCACCGGCTCACCGCCTCTGCCTCACTCGTCACCACTAGGCGGGTCAGGACAGCTCGGAGCAGCAGGCCACGATGCCGGCCGGGTCGACCGTCGCCGTGTAGACCCGCGAGTCGGGGCAGGTCTGCATGACCGCCCAGCCGTCCTCGACGAAAGCCGCCGTGTACTGGTTGTTCGTCAGGTTGGACGAGTCGTGCACCGTGTCCAGGTTGATCACGTCCTGCACCGCCTTGGTCCACGTCCCGGCCGGGTAGGCGCAGAAGTCGACCGTGTCGGGCAGCTCGGTCAGCGGGTTCGCCCCGCCCGGGCCGTCGGCCTGCCCGGAGAACGAGTCCTGCCAGTCGTAGACCAGCCGCGGCATGGCACGGCGGGTGGCGAACGCGTCGAGGATCTGCGCATCCGAGACGTTGAACAGGCCGACGCCGTTGCGCCGTGCCAGCGCGGCCCGGATCGGCAGCAGCATCCAGTGCGGCAGCACGACCTCGAGGGTGGCGGCGAACGGCATCCGGTTGCGGTAGCGGATGTCCTCGATCGCCAGCTCCACCGCCGACAGCAGCGCCGAGGCGGCGTCGTCGCCGGTGCCCAGCTCCGGGATCACCGTCGGCCCGGTGGACGCGTTGACGATGTCGTCGATCACACCCTGGTTGATCTTGTGCGCGAGGGCGACCATCGCGCCCCGGCCGAACCGTGCCACCACCTCCGGGTAGCCCCGGCGCTGCAGCAGCGACCCGGTGAGGCAGAAGTAGTCCACCCCGAGCCGGACCTCCTCGAAGTCGGGGCAGGGGATCTCCAGGCACTGCTTGACCGTGTCGGCCTCGACGTCGTACTCGGACAGGTGGGTGTCGCCCTCGTCGCCGATGCCGTCCCAGATCACCGAGAAGTCGGGGCCGCCGTCCTCGGGCAGCTGGAACCCGCCCCGGGTGGCCTGCACCTCGGGCACGTCGAGGATGCCGTCCATCGACTCCAGCTCGCACAGGTCGTAGATGACCTCGGACGGGGCGCACCAGCCGACCGCGGCGGTCAGCGCCCGGCCCTGCTCGACCTGGCGGCGTGCGGACTCGATCAGGTTGCCGCCGGGCAGCCTGCGCTCGCTGGCGGCGTGGTCGATCACGCCGAGCGCGTCGGCCTCGGAGGTGATGCGCAGGTCGTCGGGGAACTCGCGGCGCAGCACCACCCCGCCGTGGCGGGTGTAGTTGCGCATCAGGTGCCTGCGGCCGTTGGCGACCGTCTCGATCGGCTGGGTGCCGCGCTTGCCGCCGCGCCGCCCGCCGGGCTGCGAGTAGGCGGCGAACCGGTGCTCCAGCGCCCGGGCCGCGTCCGCGAAACTCTCCAGCGGCTGCCCGGTGGAGAAGCCGGGCACGTCCGCGGCGGCGACCATGCGGGCGTAGGACCGATCGGCGGCCGCGTCGGGGGCCTGGTCGGCGT
>JBMCTR010000358.1:0-2950 GCA_048622955.1 Actinomycetota bacterium | reverse complement strand
TCGTGATCGGTAGGTTCGATGTCGTGACCAACGGAGCCGGACGAGCGACGACCCGCGAGGGGTGGCTCGTCCGGGCGGGCTTCGAGAACGCCGCGGCCGCCGACCGCGAGCTCGCCGATCCCGACCTCGCCGACGTCGCCGGCGACGAGGCCCTCCTTCTCGCGCTCAGCAGGACGTGCGACCCGGACCTCGCCCTCACCGCGCTCGCCCGGTTACTGCGCGCCGCGCCGGACCGGCACGAGCTGATCACCGCGATGCGGACGGAGGATCAGCTGCGGCGCCGGTTGCTCGCTGTCCTCGGCTTCAGCACCGCGCTCGGCGACCACCTGGTCCGTCACCCCGGCCACTGGCGAGACCTCCGGGACGTCGACGCCGATCGGAGGCCCGGACCTCCCGAGCCGGGGGCCGCACTCGGCCCGGCCGCGGATCCGGACGAGCTGCGGGTCGAGTACCGGCGGCGACTGCTCCGGCTCGCGGCGCTCGACCTGACCGACGAGCTTGCCTTCGCGCCCGTAGCGTCCGAGCTCGCGGGCCTCGCCGCCGCGACGCTGGATGCGGCGCTGGCCATCGCCCGGCACGAGCTGCCGGCGGAAGCGGAGCAGTGCCGGCTCGCCGTCATCGGGATGGGCAAGGCCGGTGGCGCCGAGCTGAACTACGTGTCGGACGTCGATGTGATCTTCGTCGCGGAGCCGGCCGGCGGGACGGACGAGACGGCCGCGCTGCGGGCTGCGACGGCGCTGGCGACGAGGCTGATACGGGTGTGCTCGGACCACACCACCGAGGGCACGATCTGGCCGGTCGACGCCGCGCTCCGCCCCGAGGGCAAGGCCGGCCCGCTGGTGCGCACGCTCGCCAGCCACCGGGCGTACTACGAGGCCTGGGCCGAGACGTGGGAGTTTCAGGCGCTGCTCAAGGCGCGGCACGTGGCCGGTGACGCGGAGCTCGCCGAGGCGTACCTGTCGGCCGTCCAGCCCCTGGTGTGGCAGGCGGCGGACCGCGAGGGGTTCGTGGACGACGTACGCCGGATGCGCCGCCGGGTCGAGGACAACCTCCGGCTCGGTGAGGCGGAGCGGCAGCTCAAGCTCGGTCCGGGCGGGCTGCGGGACGTGGAGTTCGCCGTCCAGCTGCTGCAGCTCGTGCACGGTCGCGCGGACGACACCCTGCGCTCGCCGAACACGCTGGAGGCTTTGGCCGCGTTGATCGACGGCGGCTATGTGGGGCGGGAGGACGGAGCCGTCCTCGACGATGCGTACCGCTTCCTCCGTACCCTCGAGCACCGGCTGCAGCTGCGGCAGCTGCGGCGCACGCACGTGCTGCCGACCCGGGAGCAGGACCTGCGCCCGCTGGCGCGTTCGCTGGGGTTCCGGCAGGCCGGCGAGCTCACCGAGAACTGGCAGCGGCACGCGCGCGAGGTGCGCCGGCTGCACGAGAAGCTGTTCTACCGTCCGCTGCTGACCGCCGTCGCCCGGCTTCCCGGCGAAGAGGTCAGGCTGACACCGCACGCTGCACGGCAGCGGCTGGAGGCACTGGGGTACGCGGACCCCGCCGGCGCGCTGCGCCACCTCGAGGCGCTGACCCGGGGGGTGTCGCGGCGCGCGGCGATCCAGCGGACGCTGCTGCCCGTCCTGCTGGGGTGGTTCGCGGACGGTCCGGAGCCGGACGCCGGTCTGGCCGGGTTCCGCAAGGTCAGCGACGCCCTGGGGGAGACGCACTGGTACCTGCGCCTGCTGCGGGACGAGCGGGCGGCCGCGGAGCGGATGGCGACAGTCCTCGCGTCGAGCCGGTACGCCACCGAACTGCTGCTGCGCGCGCCGGAGGCGGTCGCGGCGCTCGGCGACGACGCGGAGCTCGCGCCCCGGAGCCGCGAGCCGCTGGAGGCCGAGGTCCTGGCCGGCGTGCGCCGGCATACCGACCCGGTCGCGGCGATCGGCGGCGTCCGGGCGATGCGGCGCCGGGAGCTGTTCCGCACCGCGGCCGCCGACCTCGTCGGGCTGGTGTCGTCCACCGAGGTGGGCGAGCCGCTGACGGCTGTGGCCGAGGCTTCGCTGAGCGGTGCGCTGGAGACCGCCGTGCGGGCTGTGGAGGCGGCTCGGCAGGAGCCGCTGTGCACCCGGATCGCGGTCATCGGGATGGGACGGCTCGGCGGACGCGAGATGGGCTACGCGTCCGACGCCGACGTGCTGTTCGTGCACGATCCGCTGGACGGCGCGGACGAGGCGGCGGCCACCGAGTGCGCCCGCGCGGTGGCGAACGAGATGCGCCGGCTGCTGGAGATGCCGTCCCCGGAGCCCGCGCTGACGATCGACCCGAACCTGCGGCCCGAGGGGCGGCAGGGTCCGCTCGTCCGCACGCTCGCGTCGTACGCCGCCTACTACCGCCGCTGGGGCGAGATATGGGAGCGGCAGGCGCTGCTGCGGGCGGCGCCGTGTTGCGGCGACGCGCGGCTGGGCGAGCGGTTCAGCGAGCTGGTCGATCCGCTGCGGTGGCCGTCCGGCGGGCTCACCGCGGAACAGTTGCGGGAGGTGCGGCGGATCAAGGCCCGCGTGGAGTCGGAGCGGCTGCCGCGGGGCGCCGACCCGTCCACGCACCTGAAACTCGGGCCGGGGGGCCTGGCCGACGTCGAATGGACGGTGCAGCTGCTGCAGCTTCGGCACGCGGCGGACGTCCCGGCCCTGCGGACGACGCGGACCCGGGCGGCGCTGGACGCGGCCGTCGGGGCGGGTGTGCTCGACGAGGGTGACCGGGACGCGCTGCAGGCGTCCTGGGACCTGGCCAACGCCGTGCGCAACGCCGTCGTGCTGGTGACCGGGCGGTCGTCGGACGCGCTGCCGTCCGACGTACGGGTGCTCTCCGCAGTGTCGCGCGTCCTCGGGTACGGCCCCGGCGAGGCGGCCGCGTTCGAGGACGAGTACCGGCGGCGCTCGCGCCGGGCACGGGCGGTGGTGGAGCG
>JBMCTR010000357.1:0-2952 GCA_048622955.1 Actinomycetota bacterium | reverse complement strand
AGGATGTGGCCGTCCAGCCCGCCGTCGGCCGCGAGCGACTCGAGCTCCTCCACCGTCCCGTCGAACTCGTGCAGCGGCCGCCCGACGGTCAGCGGATGCTCATGGACAGTGACGTCGCCGGCGTCGATCTCGACGACGAGCGCCTGCTTCTGCTGGGTCGCCTCGCCGAAGTCGAGCGGGACGAGCGACCCGGCGTAGCGGCCGGTGACCGTCCCGCCGGGCAGCAGCTGCGGATCGTGGATGTGCCCGAGGGCGGCGTACATCGCGCGGTGGAGGCCCTCGACGTGGGTGGCGTAGTCCTCGCCGACGGTGATGCGCCGCTCGGACCGGCCCGGACGGGCGCCGTGAACGTGCAGATGGGCGGCGTAGAGCACCGCGCCGTGCCGTCCCGCCTGGTTGGTCGCCTCGTCGAGGAGGCGGTCGTTGAGGTGCCGGATGCCGTCCGCGTACGTCCCCTCGAACTGGGACGGGTCGTCGGACGCGAGGTCCGCGACGGCGGTGAGCGGGATGAACGGGACGCACGCGAGGGCGACGCCGTCCAGACCGGGGACGGTCAGCACGTCCGGCTGGGTGACGGCCCACAGCCGCCGCGGTTCCGCCATGCCGGCAAGGTGGTGGATGACGTTCAGCAACTGCGGCGAGTCATGGTTGCCGCACACGACGACGGTGGGCGCGACGTTCGCCAGCCGCGCCAGCGCGTGCACCCCGAGTTGCAGCGCCTCGTACGGCGGGCGCGAGGAGTCGAACACGTCCCCGGTGTGCAGCACGAGGTCCGGCCGCACCTCTTCGGCAAGGTCGATGAGGCCGCGCAGCGCCGCCTGCTGGTCGGGGAGCCGTTCGTGGCGTCCCAGGCGTGCGCCGAGATGCCAGTCCGACGTGTGCAGCACCTTCACAGCGGGGCCTCCGTCCCGGCGAAGGCGCCGAGGTTGCGGCTGATGCGGTCGGCGTCCTCGGCGGCGCGCTCGTCGGCGGCGGCGTCGTCCGGGTTGGTCGCGAACGGCGGCCACGGGAACCGGATCGGGATCGGCTCCGGGACGGTCGGCTGGGACGCGACCATCGTGCCGGGCATGAACCGGGTCGCGCGGTCGCGCAGCCCGGCGCTGAGGAACCGGTACGCGTCGGACTCGCTCGGGTCGAGGCGGCCGGCGACCTTCAGCGACGCGTTCCGCGGCAGCGCCGGCGCCACCGCGGACGCGGCCTGCTGCGCGCCGATGAGCAGCACGCCGAGTGAGCGGCCGCGCTCGGCGATGTCCACGAGCAGTTCCTTGAGCGGGGAGAAGCCCGTCGCCGGCGCGTACTTGTTGAGCTCGTCGAGCACGACGAACCGCAGCGGCAGCCGCCCGGTGCCCTGCTTCTCCCGCCAGACGCGGTCCAGCAGCGCCCCGACGACGAACCGCTGGGCGTCGTCGTGCAGCCGCGAGATGTCGACGACGTGGACGCGCCGTTCGCTGAGGTCGACCGGGCTTACGCCGCACGAGATGAGGGGACCGATCCGGCGGCGCATCTTGACCAGGCGCCGGAGGAAGGCCTGCCGGGTGCCGGCGGTGGTGCCGCCGAACCACTCCCGGTGCAGGAAGTCGTCGTCGGTGTTCATGATCTCTTCGAGCAGGTCGATCAGGTCGCCGTAGTCGCGGATCACGGTGCCGCGGCTCGCCTCGGTCTCGGGAGGTTCGCGGTCGGCGAGGCGGTCGGGGTTGTAGGTCTCGTTCTGGTCGGGAGCGTCGGCGATGACGATCGCGCCGGTGGTGTCGCCGGCCAGCCGGCGCAGCCGCCGCAGCAGCTGGATGCGGACCTGCTGCTCCACGAAGCCGACCTGCGTGGTGCGCTCGTCGTCCTCGGTGAAGCAGAACTGCAGCAACTGCTCGCGGACGAACTGCTCGGGGGTCCAGCCGTAGGCGCTGATGCCGGTGACGTCGCGGCTGCGCACCTCGGCGACGTTCGTGCCCTCCGCCGTGTCGGCGCGCGGGGCGTAGAGGCGGACGGACGTGAACGGGCCGGGGGTGTCGACGCCGAGGCGCTGCCACGCCTGGACCGCGTCCGGCTTGTCATGGAAGAACCGGTTCGGCCGGTCGATGTGCAGCAGGTCCTCGCCCTTGGTGTTGAACACGAGGGCGCGGGTGGAGGCGCGCGCCGCGGGGCCGCCGAGCAGGTCGATGCCGGTGTCGGTCTCCAGCAGCTGGTAGAGGAGGAACAGCGCGTAGCTGGTCTTCGTCGCGACGCCCGACACGCCCGAGATGGACGCGTGCCCGCCCGCGCGGCCGTCCACGAAACGCATGTCGGCGTACACCGGCTGCCCGGTGAGGTCGAGGCCGATCGGCAGCTTCTCGGCCATCTCGTCCTCGAACAGCGCCCGTGCCCGGTGGACGCCGGTGGCGCGCTGGACCGGGCTGCCGCTGTCGGGGGCGACGAACAGCTCGGGCACCGTGCGCAGCAGCCGGACCTCGGCCCGGCGGACCTTCTCCGCGGGGAGTTGCTGGTTGGCGTACCGCGCGGTGTCGGACGGCAGCTCCGCCCCTTCGAGCCGGGAGCGCAGCTCGGTGACGATCCCGTAGTGGACGACGTCCGTGCCGTCGGGAAGCGTCGTGGCGATCGCGACGACGTCGTCGAGCTGGACGACCGCGTCCTCGGCGAGGACGACCTGGACGGTGCGCGAGTCGGTGTCGGCGGACCCGTCCACGAGCCCGATCGCGTCCGGAACCGGCGTGGCCCCGGACGTGCCAGGGTCGCCGTCCCGCCCGATGGGGTCCGGAGCCGTGGTCATGACGCTCCTCCGTCGGTGTTGAGCTGGATGATCGCGTCCCGCACCGCGCGCAGCGCGAGCCGCGAGTCGGCGAGGCGGCGTCGCAGCGTCCCCTCCAGGCCGCCGATGGGCGTCAGGTTCACCGGGGCCCGCTTGTCCCGGTGCGGGGCCGAGGCGTACCGCGGCAGCCAGGACGATGCGGCGTCGAGGGC
>JBMCTR010000356.1:0-2953 GCA_048622955.1 Actinomycetota bacterium | reverse complement strand
CTGCCCCGGCCGTCGGTGTTGTTGGTCAGCAACCACAGCGTCCCGTCGGGCGCCGGCGTGACGTGCCGCAGCCGGCCGAACTGGTCGACGGCGAAGTCCTGCGGCTCGCCGATCGCGCCGTCGGTGACCGGGACCTGCCACAGCCGCTGCCCCCGCAGCGAAGCCAGGAAGATCGTGTCCCGGAAGTACGCGATGCCGCTGGGCGAGGCCTCCGACGGCCGCCACTGGGTGACCGGGTCCACGAACTCGTCATCGCCGCCGGCGCCCTCGACGATCGGCCAGCCGTAGTTCGACCCGGGCTCGATCAGGTTGAGCTCGTCCCAGGTGTCCTGCCCGAACTCGCTGGCCCACAGCCGACCGTCGTCGTCGAAAGCGAGGCCCTGCACGTTGCGGTGCCCGTACGACCACACCGGCGAGCCGTCGAACGGGTTGCCGTCCGGAACCGACCCGTCTTGTTCCAGGCGCAGGATCTTGCCGGCCAGCGAGTCGACATCCTGCGAGAGCCCGCCCTCGGACGAGTCGCCGGTCGCGACGTAGAGCATCCCGTCCGGGCCGAAGATGATGCGGCCGCCGTTGTGGATGCCCGCCTTCGGGATCCCGTCGATGATCACCTCGGCGTCGCCCAGGGACGACCCGTCGAACGGCATCCGGATGATCCGGTTCTCGTTCGACGCGGTGAGGTAGGCGTACAGCCACTGCTCGTGCAGCGCGATGCCGAGCAGGCCTCCCTCGCCGCCGGGGTCGACCCCGGGGACCGTCCCGATCTCCGTGACCTCGCCGGAGGCGCTGACGCGCTTGATCAGCGCGGTGTTCCGTTCGGACACCAACGCCTCGGACCCGTCGCCGAGGAACGCGATCCCCCACGGCACGTCCAGGTCGGTGACGATCGTCTCGAAATCCGCCGGTTGGACCGGGCCGGGCCGCGGCGTGGGCGTGCTCTCGGTCGGCGAGGGCGAGGTGGCTTCGGGCGACGGTGCAACCGGCTCGGGGCTGCCGGTCCGGGGGGTCGTGGCCGGAGCCGTCGGCAGGGCCTCACCCTCGTCGCCGTCGGAGGCGCAGGACGCGAGGACCGTCGCGCCGGCGATCACGAGGGCAGCGAGAGGGCGCCGCAGAGTCATGGTCACATGGTCGCACGCTCCCGGCGCCGCTGCCGTTGCCCGCAACCCATCCATACCGTACGTTTCATGACCGTGCGCGCTCTCGTGGCAGTGGCGGCCGCGACGGTCCTGGCCATCCCGGTCGCCGGGGTCCTCGCCGTCCCGGCGGGGGCCGACCCGAACGACGGGCTGCGCTTCGAGGCCACGGTCACCTACGAGGTCCAGCCCGAGCAGGAGCGGGTCCTCGTCACCGCCGACATCTCGGTCACGAACGAACTGCCGGACCGCGGCACCATGTACTACTACTTCACCGAGGTCGGCATCCCCGTGCTGGCCGAGGCGGCGAACACCTCGGCCCGGCGCGTGGGCGGCGGCGCGCTGCAGACGAGCATGGCGGGCACCGGGCAGCCGCAGTGGTCGATGCTGACGGTGCAACTGTCGCCCGCGTTGCTCTATCCGGAGACGCAGCGGCTGCAGGTGAGCTACGTACTGCCCAACCTGCCCCCGAGATCGGACGGCTGGACCCGCATCAGCCCGGCCTACGCGTCGTTCCCGATCTTCCCGGTCGGCGACCCCGGCCTCGCGAGCGTCCGGGTCGTGGTCCCGGACGACTACGGCAAGGTCGAGATCGGCGGCGGCCCGATGGAGACCAGCCGGTCCGGGGACGAGGTGGTCTACACCGCCAGTGAGATCGCCGACCCGGAGGAGTGGGTGGCCGTCCTCGCCGCACGCACCGACGACCTGCTGGAGGAGCGCACGGTGTCGGACGGCGGCCGTACGGTGGTGCTGCGGTCCTGGCCGGGGGACGAGGAGTGGGCCGGGTTCGTCGAGGGTCTCGTCCGTGACGGCATACCGGTGCTCGCGGAGCTGATCGGCCGGGCCTGGCCGGTCGAGGGGGAGCTGGAGATCATCGAGTCGGCCACCCCGCACGCCCTGGGGTACGGGGGGTGGTACGACACCCGGACCGACGAGATCGAGGTCGGTGCACAACTGGACGCGCAGACCGTGCTGCACGAGCTGTCACACGCGTGGTTCAACGAGGATCTCGGACCGGAGGGCTGGCTGATCGAAGGGCTGGCGGAGCTCTACGCGTACCGCGCGCTGGACCGGCTGCAGGGTGACGCGCCCGAGCCGGAGCAGGTCTCGCCGGACGACGCCGGCGCCCAGCCGCTGGCCGAGTGGGCCCAGTCGGCCCGCGAGCCGACCGCGGAGGACCGGTACGCCTACCAGGCGTCGTGGTGGGTCCTCGACCGCGTCATGGACGAGGTGGGCGGGGACGCGATGTCCGCCGCGCTCGAAGCCGGCTTCGCGAACGAGATCCCGTACCAGGGAGACCCGGAGCCGGAGCGGGTCACCGGTGTGGTGGACCGGCGCCGCATGCTTGACCTGCTGCAGGAGGTCGCCGGCTCCGCGGCCGCGGTGGAGTTGTACACCGACTACGTGCTGCCCGCCGACGAGCGCGACCTGCTCGCCGAGCGCGCGGAAGCACGGTCGGCGTACGGCGACCTGGTCGCTGCCGGTGCCGGCTGGACCCCACCGCTCGAACTGCGCGAGTCGATGACGTACTGGGAGTTCGACGAGGTCGGCGCGCTCATCGACGAGGCGGAGGAGGCGCTGGAGTCGAGGGACGCCGTCCTGGACGCCGTCGACCGGCTGGGGGCGGAGGTGGACGCCCTGCCCGCGCTCGAGGTGCGGTACGAGGCGGCCGACGACGTCGGGGCGGTCGCCGCCGAGGCGGCCGAGTACCGCGCGGTCGCCGCCTCCATGTCCGGGGTCAGGGACACGCCGGACGGCCTGCCCGGTGCGCTGGCGGAGGTCGGCCTGTTCGGCACCGACGTCGACGGGCGGCTCGACAC
>JBMCTR010000355.1:0-2959 GCA_048622955.1 Actinomycetota bacterium | reverse complement strand
GACCACTCCGCCTCGACCGCCGTCCCGCCCGCGAGCAGCAGCGCCTCGCCGGAGCCTTCGAGCACCGTCTCGGGGACGAAGTTGCCGGCCGGGTCGGTGTATCCCGCGTCCCGGATCTGCACGTACAGGACGAGCACGTTGGCGGCGGCGAACTCGTCGCCGGGCGCCGCCAGGGTGGGCTGCCGGGTCCAGGAGCCGTCGGCCAGCCGCCAGCCCGTCGTGTGCGCGCCGGAGAAGCTCACGGCCGCCTCGGCTACCGCCTCGCCCTCGAGTTGTGCGGCGTCCGGCTCCGCCCACGGCAGGTAGGGCGCCTCCGGAGGCCCGAGGTCGGGGACGTCGGACAGCGTCCGGTCCGGATCGACCGCGACGTTGTACGGCGCGCTGCGGCCGGAGACCCGGGAGAAGCCTGCGGCGCCCTCGCCGATGACGGGCACGCCGGCGTCGTCCATCATCCCGAGCACGCGCTGCGCGCCGCCGGACGCCACGAGCGCCCCGTCCGTGGGCAGCACGATGCCGATGTCGGTGGTCCGGATCGAGCGCACCGGCACGACCTGCTCCGGCAGCGTCGAGTGGTAGATCGCGGCGAGTCGCGTCAGCCCTCCCTCGACCAAACCCTCGACCACCAGGTCGGCGCTCGACAATCCCACCTGCGGCTCGGCTGCGCCGCTGTTGTCCACCTTCACCACGAGCGCAGGGCGATCGGCCACGCCGTCCGGCGCGGGCAGGCCGGTCAGCGGCCACGTCGGCACGTCCTCGGCGGTGGGCGTCGGCGACGGCGTTGCGCTAGGCGTCGCCGGTCCGGTGCGTACTGCCGACTGCTTCGTGTACGACTCGTCGCCGGCGCACGCCGCGAGGAGCAGGGCGAGCACCGCCACGACCCGGGTTGCCTTCACGCGCGCCACACTCCATCGGTCAGCCACCCCAAGCGGCCCCAAGCTTGCCAGACGGCGGCGGCGGTGCGTCTCAGCCCCGGCGACGGGCGCGCGCCATCGCGCGCTCGGCCTCCCGTTTGGCTTCGCGTTCGATGATCGTCCGGCGCTTGTCGTGCACCTTCTTGCCGCGGGCCAGCGCCAGTTCCACCTTGGCGTACCCGTCCTTGAAGTACAGCGAGAGCGGGACGAGAGTGAGCCCTCTCTCCTGCGTCTTGCCGATCAGCCGGGCGATCTGGTCGCGGTGCAGCAGCAGCTTCCGCGAGCGCCGCGGCTCGTGGTTGGTCCAGCTTCCCTGGTCGTACTCGGGAATGTGCACGTTCCGCAGCCACGCCTCACCGTCGTGCACCTCGGCGTAGCCCTCGGTGAGGGACGCGCGCCCCGCGCGCAGCGACTTCACCTCGGTGCCGGTCAGGACGAGACCCGCTTCGTAGGTGTCGAGGATCTCGTAGTTGTACCGCGCCTTCCGGTTCTGCGCGACCAGTTGGCGACCCTGCTGCCGTGCCATGCTTCCAGCATTGCACGGCGATGGTCACAGATAGTTCATCGGATTCGTGCGGGTTCCGTTGGCATAGACCATGAAGTGCAGGTGGCAGCCCGTGGAGTAGCCGGTCGTCCCGGCGTACGCGATGACCTGCCCCTGGGACACGGTGGCGCCGGGCGAGACGGCGAACTGCGACAGGTGGCTGTACGAGGTCATCAGGGGCGTCCCGCCGACCGAGCCGTGGTCGACGAGCACCTGGTTGCCGTAGCCGCCGCGGTACTCGGCCCACTGCACGGTCCCCGACGCTGCCGCCTTGATCGGCGTACCGCAGCCGGTGCTGAAGTCGGTCCCGTCGTGCAGCTTGTGCACCCCGGTGATCGGGTGCGTGCGCATCCCGTACGGGGAGGTGATGGACGCGTTGTCGACCGGGTAGATGAGGGAGCTGGACGAACCGCCGGAGCTCTCGCGCTCGGAGCCGCGAGCCGTCGTCTCGCGTGCCGCCTGGGCGCGCGCCATCTCGGCGATCTCCTCGTCGATCTTCTCCCGCTCGGCCTTCAGGTCGGCGTACGCGGCCTCGTCCGCCTCCTTGGCCTCCTCGGCCGCGGCGAGTGCGGCCGACCGCTGGTCGACCAGCTCCTCGACGGTTTGCTTGGCCTCGCGGGCCTTCGACTCCTGGGCGGCCGCCTCCTCCGCGGCGTCGGCGGCCTTCGCCTCCGCCTTTGTGCTGCGCTCGAGGGCATCGGCCGCTTCCGCGCGGAGAACGCGCGCCTCCTCGCGCAGCTCCTCCAGCTTCACGCGCTCGTTGGCCAGCTCGACGCGCTTCTCCTTGAAGCCGGACAGCGCAGTGTCCTCGGCCTGCATGACCGATTGCGCGTACGCCAGGCCGTGGACGAAGTCGTCCACGTTGTCCGAGTCGAGCAGCGCGCTCACCTCGCTGAGCTTGCCCATCGTGCCGCGCTGGTAGGCCCGGACCGCGACATTGCTGATCTGCGCACGCTGGTCGTCGATCGCGGCGCTGACGTTGTTGATCCGCTCTTGCTGCTTGTCGACCTTCTTCTCGGCGGTAGCCAACCGCTTGGAGGCGCGGGCGTCCTCGGCGCGGGCAGCGGTCAGCTCGGAGCGCGCGTCCTGCAGCCGGGACTGGGCGGCGGACAGCTTCTCCTCAGCGGCGGCGGCGGCCTCCTCCGCCTTCGGGAGCCTGGCCTCGGCGTCCTCGTAGGCAGCCGTCGCCTCGGCGAGGTCCTCGGTGGACTCGTGGAGCTCGCTCTTAGCCTCCTCGAGCTGCTGCTCCACCTCATCCTTGCGCTCTTCCAGTTCCGAGGCCCACGCAGGCGTGAGCAGGGCCAGCATTCCGGCGACGGCGCACACGGCAGCGATGGCGCGGCGCGGCGGAGAAACACGCCTAACCTTCGTCACTCCAACCCCCCGAATCACTTAACTATCGCGAGATTACACACGTCACGCCCACTGTCAACCCCCGGCGCCGCGCCCATTGATCACGTAAACCACCCCATTGCGTCCTTCACTAGGGCAATTGCCCTGGTGA
>JBMCTR010000354.1:0-2971 GCA_048622955.1 Actinomycetota bacterium | reverse complement strand
GTGATCCTCGCCGTCGGGAGGCTGGCGGCGCAGAAGGACTACGACACCCTGCTGGCGGCGGCCGAGGTGTGGGCGCGGCGCGAGCCCCGCCCCCTGGTCGCGGTCGCGGGCGACGGCCCGGACCGGGACCGGCTGCAGCGCAGGATCGACGCGGCGGACCTGCCCGTCCGGCTGCTCGGCAGCCGGCCCGACGTGCCGGACCTGCTGGCGGCCGCCGACGTGTACGTGCTCACGTCCCGCTGGGAGGCGCGCGCGCTCGTGGTGCAGGAGGCGATGGCCGCCGGTGTGCCGGTCGTGGCGACCGCGGTGGGAGGCATCCCGGAACTGGTGGGCGACGCGGGGCGCCTCGTGCCGCCCGGCGACGCCGGTGAGCTGGCGGCGCGGGTCGCCGAGCTGCTGGACGATGCGGGGTTGCGTGCCGGGTTCGCCGAGCGCAGCCGGGAGCGCGCCAAGACCTGGCCGGGCGAGGACGACACCGCCCGGCAGGTGGTCGGCGTGTACCGCGAGCTCACCGGAAGCAGCTGATACCCTGGAGTCCCGTGGTTCAGCCGCCTTCTCCGACCACGGGAGCCCGCTTGGTCCCGCATCCGACAACCCACCTGTTCGTGACCGGAGGCGTCGCCTCCTCGCTCGGCAAGGGACTCACCGCCTCGAGTCTCGGTATGCTGCTGACCGCGCGCGGGCTCCGCGTCACGATGCAGAAGCTCGACCCCTACCTCAACGTGGATCCCGGGACGATGAACCCCTTCCAGCACGGGGAGGTCTTCGTCACCGAGGACGGCGCCGAGACCGACCTCGACGTCGGCCACTACGAGCGCTTCCTCGACCGCGACCTCGACCGGAAGGCCAACATCACGACGGGCCAGATCTACTCCTCGGTCATCGCGAAGGAGCGCAGGGGCGACTACCTCGGCGACACCGTGCAGGTCATCCCGCACATCACGAACGAGATCAAGGACCGGATGCTGGGCATGGGCGGCCCGGACGTCGACGTGGTGATCCACGAGATCGGCGGCACGGTCGGCGACATCGAGTCGCTGCCGTTCCTGGAGGCCGCCCGCCAGGTCCGGCACGACGTCGGCCGCGACCGCTGCTTCTTCCTGCACGTCTCGCTGGTGCCGTACCTCGCGCCGTCCGGCGAGCTCAAGACGAAGCCGACGCAGCACTCGGTGGCCGCGCTGCGGCAGGTCGGCATCGCCCCGGACGCGCTGGTGTGCCGCGCGGACCGCCCCATCCCGGCCGGCGTGAAGCGGAAGATCTCGCTGATGTGCGACGTCGACCCGGAGGCGGTGGTCGCCGCGGTGGACGCGCCGTCGATCTACGACATCCCGCGGGTGCTGCACACCGAAGGGCTCGATGCGTACGTGGTGCGGCGGCTCGCGCTGCCGTTCCGGGACGTCGACTGGAAGGCCTGGGACGACCTGCTGCGCCGGGTGCACCACCCGAAGCACGAGGTGACGGTCGCCCTCGTCGGCAAGTACGTCGACCTGCCCGACGCCTACCTCTCGGTCATCGAAGCGCTGCGGTCCGCGGGGTTCGCGAGCGACGCGCGCGTGCAGGTGCGCTGGGTGGCGGCCGACGAGTGCGAGGCTCCGGAGGGCGCGGAGGCCAGGCTCAGCGACGTGGACGCGGTCGTGGTCCCCGGCGGGTTCGGGGTTCGCGGCATCGAGGGCAAGATCGGCGCAGCCCGCTACGCGCGGGAGCACGGACTGCCCATTCTGGGGCTGTGCCTCGGCCTGCAGTGCATGGTGATCGACGTGGCCCGGCGGCTGGCCGGTCTGGACGGCGCGGACTCGACCGAGTTCGACCCGGACACGCCGCATCCGGTGATCGCGACCATGGAGGACCAGAAGGGCATCGTCAACGGCGAGGGCGACATGGGCGGGACCATGCGGCTCGGCGCCTATCCCGCGCAGCTCGCGGCCGGCTCGCTCGTCCGGGAGCTGTACGGCACGGCGACGGTCAGCGAGCGGCACCGGCACCGCTACGAGGTGAACAACGCCTACCGGTCGCAGCTCGCGGCGGCCGGCCTGGTGTTCGCCGGCCTGTCGCCCGACGAGGAGCTTGTCGAGTTCGTCGAGTTGCCCCGCGACGTCCACCCGTACTTCGTCGGCACCCAGGCCCACCCCGAGCTGAAATCGCGCCCGACCCGGGCGCACCCGCTGTTCGTCGGGCTCGTCGAGGCCGCGCTGGCGCGCCAGCAGGAGGTGCAGCTCCCGCTCGGCGTCGACCCGGAGGAGCTGCCCGACCGCGTCGGCGTGGCGCCGTGAGCGCGGGGCTGAGCGACCGCCCGGAGCGCTGGCCGGTCGTGTCGTCCGAGATCGCGCACGACACGGGCCGGATCGTCGCGGTCCGCACGGACGTCGTGCGGTCGCCGGACGGCGGTGAGCTCCGACGCGACGTGGTGCTGCACCCGGGCGCGGTCGGCGTGGTGGCGCTGGACGACGAGGACCGGATGCTGCTGCTCTCCCAGTACCGGCATCCGACCGGCTACCGGCTGCTCGAGGCTCCGGCGGGGCTGCTCGACGTGGAAGGCGAGCCGTACCACGAGACGGCCGCCCGGGAGCTCTACGAGGAGGGGCACGTGCGGGCCGCCGACTGGCGGGTTCTGGTCGACGCGTTCACCTCGCCCGGCATGACCAACGAGTCGGTCCGGGTGTACCTGGCCCGGAGCCTCTCGCACGTGCCCGACGACGAGCGCCACGTCGGCCAGGAGGAGGAAGCCGACATGACGATCGTCTGGGCACGCTTCGAGGACGTGGTCGAGGCCGTGCTCGCCGGCCGGCTGCACAACGCGATCCTCTGCCTGGGCGTGCTCGCCGCCTGGGCGGCCCGGCAGCGCGGCGGCTACGGCACCCTGCGGCCGGCGGACGCCCCCTGGGACGTCCGCGCCTGAATACCGAGACCGCTCCTGAATACCGAGACCGCCGCTAACACCGTTGTACTACTCAGTAGCCGACGCTCTCGGTAT
>JBMCTR010000353.1:0-2974 GCA_048622955.1 Actinomycetota bacterium | reverse complement strand
GAGCAGCGCCGCGGCGTCCCCACGGAGCGGGTACGGCAGCTCGCCGGGGTCGGTGAGCCAGGCCTTGGCCGTGCCGGTGGCCGCCGGGAACACGCCGTCCACGAGGCCCGCAACGAACACCGCGTCCCACTCCAGCCCCTTGGCGCCGTGGACGGTCAGCACCTGGACCCGGTCGCCGGAAACCTCCACCTCGCCGGGGCGCAGCCCCCGCTCGGCGGTCTCCGCGGCGTCGAGGTACGCGAGGAACGCCCCCAGCGTCGGCGCCCGGCCGGCCGCGGCGAACTCCGATGCGACGTCGAGGAACCGGTCCAGGTTCGCGCGCCCGGTGCCGGTGCTTCCCGCAGGGGCGGCCGCCACCTCGACGTCCAGGCCCAGCGTGCGCTCGACGTCGTGGACGAGGTCCGGCAGCGGCTGCCCGACGCGGTCGCGGAGCACCCGCAACTCGCGGGCGAGCGCGGCGAGCCGGCGGTGTCCCTCGTCCGACAGCCATCCCTCGCCCGGCAGCGCGTCCAGCGCGTCCACGATGCTCCAGTCGTCCACCTCGTCGGGGTCGGCCTCCTCCGGGTCCGTCCCGGAGCGCGCCGCCCCGGAGCCGCCCGCCAGCCGCCGTGCCCATCGCGCGAGTCTGTCCAGGTCGCGGGGGCCGATCCGCCAGCGGGACCCCGTCAGCAGCCGCATCAGGGCATCGCCGCGGGACGGGTCGGACAGCACCCGCAACGTGGCGACGATGTCGGCCACCTCGGGCGTGGCGAGCAGCCCTCCGACGCCGACGACCTCCACGGGTAGCTCCACCGCACGCAGCGCGGCCTCCAGGCGGGGAATCTGCGAGCGGGTCCGCACCAGCACGGCGGCCGTCCGCCCCTCGCCCGCCGCGTCCCAGAACGCGCGGGCCCGCCGCGCCACGTCGGCGGCCTCGTCGTCGGCCGTGCGGTGCATGGACGCGACGACGTCGCTGGCGGGCAGCCCGTCGGACGGGGTCAGGACCGGGACGTCGAGACCCTCGGCCCGCAGCGGCTCGGCCACCCGGTTCGCCACGGCGAGGATCTCGGCGCCGTTGCGGAAGCTCATGGTCAGCGAGTCCAGCCTGGCCGGCTCGCCGCCGGGCGCCGCGAACTGCCGCCGGAACGTCGTCAGCGTCCCGGCGCTCGCGCCCCGCCAGCCGTAGATCGACTGGCACGGGTCGCCGACCGCGGTCACCGGATGTCCCTTCCCGAACAGGGCACGCAGCAGCACCAGCTGGGCGTGGCTGGTGTCCTGGTACTCGTCGAGCAGGACGACGGCGAACCGCTCGCGCTCGGCCGCGCCGACCTCGGGGAAGGACTCGGCCAGCCGCGCCGCGAGCTCGGCCTGGTCGGCGAAGTCGACCACCTCGGCATCCGCCTTGAGCTGCCGGAAGGCCTCGACCAGCGGCAGTAGCTGGGCCCTCGCGTCCTGGACGTCCAGCACCCGGCGGACGTCGGCGTAGTACGGCCCGCGCATGCGTGCCACGGTCGGCAGTGCATCGACGGCTTCGCGCAGCGCCACGGCCTGCTCGCGCACCTGTTCCGGGGAGACCAGGTGCCCGGCGAGCTGGCCGTGCAGCCCCAGCACCTTCTCGGCGACCGTGGCCGGTGCGTAGTCCACCTGGTCCATCGGGCCGGCGTAGGTCTGGACGACCCGCGTCGCGTACTGCCAGGCGACCGCCTCGGTGATCAGCCGGGAGCCCGGCTCGCGGCCGAGGCGTAGCGCGTGCTCGCTCACGATCCGCCCGGCGAACGCGTCGTACGTGGCGACGGTCGGCTCGACGTCCAGCAGGCCCGGCTCGTCGAGCACCCCGCGGGCCGCCAGCTGTGCGAGCCGGCGGCGCACCCGGGCGGCGAGCTCCCGGGCCGCCTTGCGGGTGAAGGTCAGGCCGAGGAGCTGGTCGGGACGCACGTGGCCGTTGGCCACCAGCCAGACGACGCGCGCGGCCATGGTCTCGGTCTTGCCCGACCCGGCGCCGGCGACGATCACGCCCGGTGCGAGGGGCGCACCGATCGCCGCCGACTGCTCCGGCGTCGGTTCCGGCTGGCCGAGCCGCCGCGCGAGGTCCTCGGGCGAATGCGTCATCGCGGTACCCCCGGCGTGTCGAACGGAAGTTGCATGATCGGCGGGGTGGGGCGGGGTCACGCCGTGACCTGCCCGCCCTCGGCGTGCGCCGGGCACGACGGCCGGGCCGTGCAGAACCCGCACCAGGTGCTGGGCTGGACGAGGAACTCCGCGCCCGCCATCGCCCCGGCTGTCTCGTCCACCAGCGCCGCGGCCCAGGCGGGATCATCGGCCTCGGACAACGGCCGCTGGACCTGTTCGCGGGCCTCGCCCCGATGGTGGGCCTGCAGCTGCACCAGCCGCGCGCCGCCCGACTCGCGGACACCGCCGGTAAGGGCGTCGAACGCGCCGTGCTCGATGGCGAGCTGGTACGTGGCGAGCTGCGGGTGCTCCGGCAGGTCGGCGTCGCGCACCTTCGACCTGCCGGTCTTGAAGTCGACCACGACCGGCCGCCCGCGCTCGTCGGTCTCCAGCCAGTCCACCCGCCCCACCAGCCGGGCACGCCCGACCTCGACGTCGAACGGCTGCTCGACGCCGAGCAGCCGGGACCGCCGCTCGGCCAGCCAGCGGCCGAGGCGTTCGACCATCTCGCGCACCCGGGCGTACTCGCGCCGCTCGACCCAGCCGTCGCCGACCTCCAGCCGCGGCCAGCGCCGGTCGAGCTCGGCGAGCAACTCGTCGCGCGACCAGTCGTGCGTGGCCGCGGCCTCGGCCAGGTCGTGCACCAGCGACCCGATGCCCGACCGCGCGGTGTCGCCGTCGGTCGCGCCGCACGATTTCAGCAACCAGCGCAGCTGGCAGCGGTGAAACTCCTCGACCTTGGACGGCGACACGCGGACCGGCTCGGCCGGTTCCCTCAGGGGGGCGTCCTCGGACAGGCCTGCCAGCCCGTACCACTCGTCCGGGC
>JBMCTR010000352.1:0-2974 GCA_048622955.1 Actinomycetota bacterium | reverse complement strand
GCTGCAGGAGGGCCTCGTGGACGAGGTGCGCATCCTCGTCAACCCGGTCATCCTCGGAGCAGGGCGTTCGCTATTCGCCGGCGCGGGCGCGCGGATCCCGCTGTCGCTGACCTCGTCGCGGACCTTCCCCTCCGGCAACGTCCTGCTCTACTACGCGCCGGTACGCGGCTGAGCGGGCACGCAGCGGTTACTCGCCCAACTCCTGGAACAGCGTGATCTGCAGCCCGGCGGGGGCAGCGAGCCGCGAGTTGAGCGAATCCCACGGCGTCACGGTCGGCTCCGCGATCAGTTCGGCTCCGCCCTCGACGAGGTCGTCGGTGGCGCTGCGGGTGTCGGCGACCTCGAAGGCGACGCGGAGCCGCGGGCTCACCCGGCGGCCGACCTCGACCCGGTCGATCATCTCCACCTGCGCAGGGTTCGACAGCTCCAGGGTGGCCCTGCCCACGTCGAGGATCGTCACCTTCTCGCCGCCGTCGCCCTCGACGAACAGCTCCTCCGGCGCACCCAGCACGTCCCGGTAGAAGGAGACCGCCTCCTCGTAGTCGGCCGCCTCCACGACCAGGCGCATCTGCAGCACCCTGCCCTGCCTCGTGGGCTCAGCCATCACCCACCGTCCCTTCCGGCTCGCAACCACACCGTCGGCTGTCCCATTCGTTACCGTCGGCGTCTCATTCGATCACGTTCGGTAGGGTTGCCCTCGCCGCAACAGGCACGCAGACCTCGTGTTGTGGGGGCAACCCTGCCGAACGTGATCGAACGTAGGGCCGTCGTGGTCGGCGGCGGCATCGGCGGCCTGGCCGCTGCAGTGGCCCTCGGCAACCGCGGCTGGGCGGTCGAGGTGCTCGAGCGCACGCCCGAGTTCTCCGAGGTCGGCGCCGGACTTTCGCTATGGCCCAATGCCCTGCGGGCGCTCGACGCGCTCGGTGTGGGCGAGCAGGTGCGGTCCAAGGCGCTGGTGGAGGGCGAGGCCGGCATCCGTGACTCGTCCGGCAGGTGGCTCTCCCGCACCGACACCGAGGAGTTGGCGCGCAGGTACGGGCCGCTGGTGATGGTTCACCGGGCCGACCTCCTCGACACGCTGCGCGAGGCGCTCACCCCCACCGTGCTGCGCCCGGGCACCGAGGTGTCCGACGTACGCCCCTCGGGCGGCGCAGTAGAGGCGGTGCACCGCGACGGCGTGACGCGCGGCGACCTCGTCGTCGGCGCCGACGGCGTCCGCAGCGCCGTACGCCGTTCGCTGTGGCCTGCCGCACCGCAGCCGCGGTACGCCGGCTACACCGCCTGGCGGATGATCGCCGAGCCGGGACGGCGGCTCGACGTCGGCGGCGAGACCTGGGGTCGCGGCGAGCGGTTCGGCGTCGCCCCGATGGCGGACGGCAGAGTCTATGCGTTCGCGACCGCCGGGGCACCGGCCGGACACCGCGGCTCCGACGGTGAACTGGCCGAACTGCGCACGCGCTTCGGCGACTGGCACGACCCGATCCCCGCCCTGCTGGACGCCACGGCCGCCGAGGCGGTGCTGCGGCACGACATCGTGGACCTCCCTCCGCTGCAGAGCTATGTCGCCGGGCGGGTGGCGCTGCTTGGGGACGCCGCGCACGCGATGACCCCGAACATGGGCCAAGGCGCCTGCCAGGCGCTCGAGGACGCCGTCGCGCTCGCGTCCGCGCTCGACGAGCACGGCACCGTGCCGGACGCGCTCGTCGCGTACGACGCCGCGCGCCGGCCGCGCACCCAGTGGATCGCCCGCCGCTCCCGGCAGCTGGGGACCGTGGCGCAGTGGCGCTCCGCGCCGGCCGTGGCCGTCCGCGACACGCTGATGCGGCTGGCCCCCAACGGGCTCCTGCTGCGCTCGCTCGCGCCGGTGCTGTCCTGGACCCCGCCGGCCTGAGGATCAGTGCTGCCTGGTCAGGCGCAGCCGCCAGGCCTCCGGCCCGCGCTGCTCGTACGCCACCGCGAACGCGCCGTTCGTGCGTGCCCGGATCTGGTCGAGCAGCGGGACGGGGTCGTGCGGGGCGACCAGGACGAGCGACCCTCCCGCCGGGACGGCGTCGAGCGCGCCGAACACGGTGGCGTGCCGGATGGCGTGCGGCACGGCTCGGACGTCCAGCTCCGGCACGGCGCCTGCCTCGTCGTCCTCCCCGCAGTCGCACGACCCGCCGCACCCGCACCCGCCGGCGTGCTCGTGCTGCTCTTCGCCGTGCCCGAGGATCTCGTGCATCCCGGCCAGCACCGCCGCGAGCGAGGTGTCGGGGTTCGCCGCGACAGCCGGGAGCAGCAGCTCATTCTCCTTGCTGAGGTGTGCGTCGAACAGCACCTGCAGCGACCGTGCCGTAGCCGCCGCGCGTACCGCGTCCGTGGCGTCCCGCAGGTCCGCGACGAGCCCCTCCAGCACCCGGTGCTCGGCCACCATGCCGTCGACGAGCAGCCGGGCCCGCTCATCGGCCGCGGCGGCAGGGTAGAGCGACTGCTCCTCGGCGGCGGCGTGCGGCAGCAGCTCGTCGGCGAGGAACGCCACGAGGCGCCCGCGCGCCGGGCCGGCGACGCCGCCGTCGTACGGGTCTGCGGCCGCGCTGAGCAGGCCCTCGACGAGGACGGACAACCGCCCGGACAGCTCCGCGTGGTGCCGCTCGACGGCGACGACCGCCGCTGCGTCCTCGGCGCTGGTGGCGATGGCGACGTCCGTCGCCTGGCTGTTCGATGTCATTGGTGGCCTCCCCGGATTGGCGTGCTGGCGATCCCAAGAGCAATTTACTACGGTGTACTCCGTGAAAAATAGCGGCCCTGCTCCGGTGCGGCACGACACCGCCGAGGGCCCGCTGTCGACCCAGCGGGCACGGGCGCTCGAGTGGCTGCAGCACCGGGCGGACGCTGTCACGGTCGCGGACGCCGCCTCCCGGCTCGGCATGCACCCCAACACGGTTCGCGAACACCTCGAGGCGCTCGTCGGCCGCGGCCTCGCCATCAGGGAGCG
>JBMCTR010000351.1:0-2995 GCA_048622955.1 Actinomycetota bacterium | reverse complement strand
GGGGAAGCTCACTGCCCAGCGAACACACCACCGCGCCGGCGGACGGCGAGCACGAGCAGGCCGCCGCTGATCGCGAGCAGGGTGGTCAGCAGGGCCATGCCCAGCGGGTAGCCGCCGGGGCTCTCCGCGATCCAGCCCACGAGCGCCGGCCCGCCGGACCGCCCACCGGCGATCGCGACCGCCTGTACCCCCATGAGGACGCCGAACCGCGGTCCGGAGAACCAGTCGCTCATCACGACCGCCCGCAGCGGGATCACCGCTCCGAACAGCAACCCGAAGATCACGAAGTGGCCGACCATCTCCGCCGGGGTCGTCCCCCGGATGGCGAGGGCGAAGGCGGGGACCAACAGGCCGGTCACCGCCAGCAGCAGCCACGGGGAGCTGAACCGGTTGGCCAGCCGGGGAAGCAGGAACCGGCCCGGCAGGCTGAGCAGGCTGGCGGCGGCGGCCCAGAATGCCAGCGTCCCGGTATCGAAGCCCGTGATCTCGAAGCGGGCGATCCGGTGCACCTGGATCGCCTCCACCGCCGCCAACCCGGCCATGATGGCTCCGGTCAACGGGATGAACCCGGCCGGCAGCCTCCCCGTCAGCTTCAGCGACCGCTCCGGTCCGGGCTGAGGGCGTGGGGCAACCCGCAGCGCGAGACCGGCCGTCACCCAGGCGATCGTGAGTACCACGCCGCCCAGCAGGGCTGCGGTCGGGCGCCACCCCATCGCGGCCACGGCGGCCGTGGTGCCCGGGACGAAGACCGGTCCGGCGAGACCGGTGATCACCGTCAGCGTCCCCGCGGCCCGGTTGCGGTCGCGAGGACTGAACCACTGCTGGATCGCCACGAACGCGGGATCGAACAGCACCATCGCGCTGCCGGGGCCGATGAGCAGCCACCACGCCGCGATGACCTGCCAGGACGCAGTGCTGACGGCGAACGCGGCGAATCCCAGCGCGACCAACAGGCCGCCGACGCCCACGATCGCGCGGATGCCGTGGCGGTCGGCGCGCCGGCCGACCGGAACCGCCACGGCCGCGCCGGTGAGCACCGACCCGGAGAACCCGGTGGACAGTAGCCCGATCGAGAACTCGGCGCCGGCGGCCTCGGAGGTGATCAGCACCGAGGTGCCGTACAGGATGGCACCGAAGCCGACGCCTACGCTCGCCGCGAGCGGGTAGACCAGCCGGCGGAACGACCCGCCCTGCTGCGAGTCGGAACGCGAAGCGACCAAGGGGACCTCACCAGGAGTCGGGTACGGCGAACCGGCCGACCTCACTCCTCGAGGCTTCTATCCCGTCAGATGCACGCCGCCGCGCGACGATCGTGGCGCTCGAACCAGGCCCGGCGCCGAGACGCCGGCGGAACCCTAGCCACCAATGTTGGTCGAGCCACGAAGCTAGCGCTCTGCCGCACCGCTACTCAAGCCGGGCCCCCCGGAGCACGCGCCTCAGCCGAATGCGCGGCGGAACCGGTGGCCGAGACCGACCAGGCGCTCGACCGGCTCGTTGGCGAACACCAGGCGCAGGTACGCGTCCCCGCTCGGGCCCCAGCCGGTCATCGGGGTCGCCGCCACCTTCCCGCGCTCGAACAGCCGGGACGACGCCTCGGCCGGCGTCAGCCCCAGCGGTCGAGTGTCGATCAGCAGCGACCAGCCGCCGTGCGGCCGGACGACCGGGTAGTCGGCGAGCTCCGCCAGGATCGTCTCACAGCGCTCCTGCCACGTGCTCGCGGCGGCGGCCACGTCGGCGTCCGCGTCGGGGGCGTCGAGCGCCGCGGCCACCG
The DNA here is from genome assembly GCA_048622955.1 of Actinomycetota bacterium. GTDB lineage: Bacteria > Actinomycetota > Actinomycetes > Jiangellales > Jiangellaceae > JBMCTR01. The sequence goes on along the minus strand of JBMCTR010000351.1, from coordinate 1,224 downwards.
CACCCTGGGCGATGCCGACCTGGCACACCACGTTGGTCAGGCCGACCAGATGGACGTCCGGCATGATCCGCCGCGGGCCGACCACCCACCCGACGCGCCAGCCGATCATGCGCAGTTCCTTGGACGCCGAGCCGACGGTGATCGTGCGCTCGGCCAGGCCGGGATGCGCCGCGGGGTGGCTCGGCGGGCGGCCGTCGAACCGGATCCGCTCCATCGCGGCGTCGTAGACGACCCATGCGTCGTGCCCGTCCAGCGCCTCCTCCAGCGCCCGCCAGTGCTCGTCACCGAGCACCGCGCCGGTGGGCATGGCGGGGCCCATCAGCAGGACGGCGGCTGTGCGCGGCCCGACGGCGGCGGCGAGCTCGGCAGGGTCGGTACGCCAACCCTCCGGCGTCGGCACGCTCCGGACGTACCGCGGGACGCCGCCGACGAGCAGCACCCGGTTGACCAGCCCGGCGTAGATCGGGTCGGACAGCACGACCTCGTCGCCGGGCTCGACGGTGGCGAGCAGCACATTCAGCACGCCGTTGAGGCCGCCGGCCACCGACACGCACTCGGTCTCGGGTTCGTAGGCGCGGCCGGCGATCCGGCCGACGTGCGCGGCCGCGGCCCGCCGCAGCGACGCGTGACCCTGGAACGGCAGGTAGCTGTTGGCGTCATCGTCCTCGAGGGCGTCGCGGGTCGCCGCCACCGCGACCTCGGGCGGGCGGAGGTCGGTGTCGAGGTTCTCCAGGCGCAGGATCTCCGGATCGCCCGCAGCGTCCGCGGCATCGCCCACCTCGTCGACGCCGATGCCCGGGATGTCGCGCAGCCTCGACACGGTCATGCCCACTCACCTCTGTACCGCTGAATTGTGCTAGCTCACTGCTGCCTGGCGCACCAGGCCCCCCTCCCGGGGATCCAACGCCCGGCGGCCGGGCCGCCGGCCGGAATCGTGGGCTCGCTGCCGCGACGGCGGTTATGGTGGCGGCATCGCTGAGGTGCGCATCGGATGCTCCGGCTGGCAGTACCGCGACTGGCGGGACGCGTTCTACCCGCGGCGGACGCCGGCGACGCGGTGGCTCGAGCACTACGCGACGGTGTTCGACACCGTCGAGGTCAACGCGACCTTCTACCGGCTGGCCAAGCGAACCGCAGTGGAGCACTGGGTCGAGCAGACTCCCCCGGGGTTCGTCTTCGCGCTGAAGGCCAGCCGCTACCTCACCCACATGAAGCGGCTGACCG
>JBMCTR010000350.1:0-2995 GCA_048622955.1 Actinomycetota bacterium | reverse complement strand
CGAGTTATCCACAGATTTCAAAAAAGATCGTTCAAGGTCTAGGCAAGGCGTGCGGACGCGAGCATAATCCGGCGGCACCGGCACCGAAGATCGTCGTGCTCTGGGGGACGTGCATGACCGCGGTCGAGTTGATCGACGCCGAGGTACGCGACGCTGTGCGCCGCCAGGGGCTGGATCCGGTGGCCGATCCGGACAGCGTACAGCGGATCGTCGACGAGGTCGTTGCCGCGTACGACGAGCGCAGCCTCACCGCGGCCCTTCCGCCGCTGGGCGACCCGCGGGAGACGGCCAAGACCGTGCTCGACGCGGTTGCCGGGTTCGGGGCGCTGCAACCGTACTTCGAGGACCCGACCGTCGAGGAGATCTGGATCAACGAGCCGAGCCGGGTGTTCGTCGCCCGCAACGGCCGCAGCGAGCTCACCACGACGATCCTCACCGCCGAGCAGGTCCGCGACCTCGTCGAGCGGATGCTGAAGAGCTCCGGCCGCCGGCTCGACGTCAGCCACCCGTTCGTCGACGCGCGGCTACCGGACGGCAGCCGGTTGCACGTGGTGATCCCGGACATCACCGCCGAGCACTGGGCGGTGAACGTCCGCAAGTTCACGCTTCGGGCGCACCAACTCGACGACCTGGTGAACCTGGGGACGCTGACCCCGCAGGCGGCACGGTTCCTGGACGCCTGCGTCGCGGCGGGCCTCAACGTCATCGTCGCGGGAGGGACCCAGGCGGGCAAGACGACGTTGCTGAACTGCCTCACCTCCGCCGTCCCGCCGCGGGAACGGGTCGTATCGGCCGAGGAGGTGTTCGAGCTCAAGGCGGCGCATCCGGACATCGTGCGGATGCAGACCCGCCAGGCCAGCCTGGAGGGCACCGGCGAGATCACGCTACGGCACCTGGTCCGCGAGGCGCTGCGGATGCGGCCGCAACGCCTCGTGGTGGGCGAGGTCCGCCAGGCCGAGTGCCTCGACCTGCTGATCGCGCTCAACTCCGGGCTGCCCGGCATGTCGACCATCCACGCCAACTCTGCCCGCGAGGCCGTCACCAAGCTGTGCACCCTGCCGTTGCTGGCCGGCGAGAACATCGGGTCTCGGTTCGTCGTGCCCACGGTCGCCGGGTGCGTGGACGTGGTCGTGCACCTCGTGACCGATCAGGACGGCGCTCGGCGGGTACGGGAGATCGTCGGTGTCCCCGGCCGGGTCGAGGGCGAGGTCATCGAGCTCGAACCGATCTTCGTGCGCCACGGGCGCGACCTGGTGCGGGCGGACGGCTACCCGCCGCACCAGGAGCGGTTCGTCCAAGCCGGGTTCGACCTGTCCGTGTTGCTGGGGGAGCGCGAGGGTGGCAGCGCCACCGGCGACGGCCATGCGGCAGGCTACGGCGAGCGCGGTACCTGGCAGCGGCAGCCGGCGTATGCCCGGCACGACGGCGGTGCCTGATGGGAGCCCTGCTCGGGCTGGTGCTCGGCATCGGCCTGTTGCTGATCTGGCAGTCGTTGCACCGTCCCGACGGGACCGACGGCCGTGAGGCAAAGCGCGCTCGGACGAGCCCGCTGGCCCGGCTGGCCGACCTCATCGCCGAGGCCGGCATCGAGGCCGTGACGCCGCGGCAGCTGCTCGCCTCGTGCGCGGGCGCCGGGACGGTCGTCGGGCTGGCGTTCCTCGCGGTGACCAGGGTGGTGCCCATCGCGTTGGCCTTCGGCGCGTTCGCCGCGTACACGCCTGTCGGCCTCGTCCGCTACCGTGCCCGGCAGCGACGTGCCGAGTTGCGGGAGATGTGGCCGGACGCCGTCGACAACCTGGCCTCCGCCGTCCGAGCCGGCCTGTCGCTGCCCGAGGCGCTGGGCCAACTCGGCCAGCGCGGCCCCGCGCCGCTGCGCCGGCCGTTCCAGCTGTTCGCCGACGAGTACCGAGCCGGTGGGCGGTTCCATCCGAGCCTGGACCGGCTGCGGGAGCGGCTGGCCGACCCCACCGGCGACCGGATCTGCGAGTCGCTGCGCATCGCGCGCGAGGTCGGAGGCTCCGACCTGGGGCGGCTGCTGCGGACGTTGGCGGTGTTCCTCCGCGACGACGCCCGTACGCGCGCGGAGATGGAAGCCCGGCAGGGCTGGGTGGTCAACGCCGCGCGGCTGGCGGTCGCCGCGCCGTGGGTGCTGCTCGCGTTGCTGTCCACCCGCACCGAGACCGTTCGCGCGTTCAACACGCCCGCCGGCTGGGTGATCCTCGCCATCGGTGCTGGGCTGTGCCTGGTGGCGTACCGCCTGATGGTCCGGCTGGGCCGGCTGCCGGAGGAGCCTCGGGTGCTCCGATGAACGCGATCGGTGCCGGTCTCGGGCTCGCGGCGGCCGCAGGGCTGCTGCTGGTGTGGGTCGGGCTGCCCGTACGGCGCCGCGCCGTGCTGGACCAGCGGCTTGCGCCGTACCTCGCCGGCATCGTCGATCAGGCCCGGACGGCGCCTCCCGACCGCACCGTGACGCCGTTGCCGACGCTCGAGCGCGTCGTCCGGCCGTACCTGACCCGTGGCGCCGACCTGCTCGAGCGGGTGCTCGGCGGCACGGCGTCCGTCCGCCGCCGGCTGCAGCAGTCGGGCAGCACCCTGTCGGTGCACGAGTTCCGGGTCGAGCAGGTGCTCTGGGCGGCTGTGGCGTTCGCGGCCGCCGTCGTGGTGAGCCTGCTGATGCGCAGCTCCGGCGAGGGCTCGCCGCCGGCCCTGGTGATGATGTGTGTCGCCGCGGCCGTGGCCGGCGTGATGGCTCGCGACTACCGGCTGACCCGGGCCGTCAAGACCCGGGAAGACCGGATGCTCGCCGAGTTCCCGGTCGTCGCCGACCTGCTGGCACTCGCCGTGACCGCCGGCGAGGGGCCGGTCGGCGCGCTTGAGCGGGTTTCCAGGGTCAGCTCCGGCGAGTTGGCTCGGGAGCTCGGCAGGGCGCTGTCGGACGCGCGCGCCGGCGCGAGCCTGGCGCAGGCGCTCGACGGTGTCGCCGATCGGACGAGCC
>JBMCTR010000349.1:0-3002 GCA_048622955.1 Actinomycetota bacterium | reverse complement strand
CGGCCGCGCACCGTCCCGTCCTGGCTGGCCTCGCACTTGAGGAACACGTTCACCAGGCGGCCGCCCAGGTCGTCCGGGTGCGGCCGGTCCGGCAGGTCGAGCCCGGCGTCCCGGATCGCCGCCCAGAGACCGTCGGTGTCGAGTGCGTCGCGCATCACCGAGTGGCCGATCCGGTATCGCCCGCCGATGCCGGGGGCGTTGCCCACGACCACGATCTGAGCACGGTCCAACTCGACGCCCGAGGAGCACGAGGCGACCGACGAGTAGAGGTCCCGGTCGCGCATGACGTCCTCGTCCGCGGGCATGTCGATCTCGCCGAGCGCCACCGCGACGCCGAGCCCGGTGCAACCGTTCGACAGGTCCATCGACTCGAGCGTGTTCTCGGTCCAGACCGTGTGCCCCCGGGACTTGGCGTCGCGGATGGTGTCGATCGTCAGCAGCGGCGTCTTCGTCTGCACATAGTGGACGTCCGCCGGGTCCGAGATGCCCGCTTCGGCCATCGCGGCCTTGACGCCTGCGGCAACCTTCTCGATCATCGGTCGCCGGCCGATGTCTTCCGGCAGGAGCCGCTCGCTCATCGCGATGCCCACGGTCAGCCGCGGCTCGTCCGTGGCCGACGCACGGTCCGGCGGCACGGTCGCGAACACCGTCGCGTGCGGGCTGAGCACGCCGTCGGTGCCGCCGGACCAGACGAACGGCACCTGCTTGACCTCCTCCAGGCTGCGAGTGCCCTTGTCGACGAGCACCTCCCGGAACGCGCGGTCGGCGATGATCCGGGTGTAGTCGTTGACCCCGCCGTTGCCCTCGGTCTTGCCCACCACGGCGATGACCCGGTCGGCTTCCAGCACGCCGTCGTCGATGAGCTCGGCGAGCCCCGACGCGTCGCTGACGTTCTTCAGCGGGATCTTGCGGACCTCGATGGGTTCGGGCATCTCTCAGCTTCCACCTTTCGTCGTAGGACCTGACGGCACCCTAATGCCGCGAACGTCGGGGCTCGTGCGGGCCTGGCGATGGGCCGACCTCCGGCCGTCCGTGATGGTCAAAGTCGAACGTGATGATCATATTTGCGTGATCATGAAGGATCCGGCGTCTAAACGCCGGCTTGATCATCACGTTCGAGTGTGATCATCACGTTCAGCGCCGATAGATTGGGCAAATCACTCGATCCGGACATTTCGTCACAGCGAGTCGACGTCGGCCGCTGCCGCGTCACCCGACAGTTGCGCGTAGCCCGGTCCCCGGTCGAAGAAGGGCTCCTCGCCGGTGCGCTGCTCGCGCAGCCGCGACCGCAACGCGTCGGACGCCGACTCGTCGAGCAGCGGGTCGTCCGCGCCGCCGGTCACCACGACGCCGTAGTCGTCCCGGGCTCCCTCGACGGAGATCTTGCCCCACCGCAGGTCGCGGAGCACCTCGTCGTACGGCCGGTCCAACGGGTCGCCCCAGCCGCCGCCTCCGGTGGTGCGGATGCGGATCACCTCGCCGGCGCGTACGGGCTCGGCGTCGGCGAGGGCGTCCACGTCGCGCTCGTTCGGCCCGCCGGGGTCGATCGTCACCGCGAACGGGCGGCCGGCCCGCCCGCCGGCCACACCCCAGCAGGACAGGATCGACCGGTCGGCGATCGCCATGAAGTGCGCGTCGCGCAGCATCCGGATGTGCTTGTCGTAGCCGAGGCCGCCGCGTTGCCGGCCCGGCCCCCCGGAGTCGACCGCCAGCCCGAGCCGCTCGACGACGAACGGGAACCGCGACTCGCTGAACTCGGTGGGCAGGTTCCGCGAGTCCGGCACGACGTGGATGGTGTCCTCGCCGTCGGCGTACGGCCGCCCGCCGGAGCCGCCGCCGAGCACCTCGCGCATCAGGTACGGCCGCCCCTCGGCGTCCGTGCCGTACACGCCGGTGTAGCGGATCGTCTCCTGGTCGGCGGGCATCCGGCCGCCCACGGCCTTGGCCAGCACACCGGCGAGCACGCCGAGCAGCCGCAGGATCACGAACGTCCGCGCGTTGGTCGGCGCCGGGAACACCGGCGTGAGCAGCGTGCCCGGCGGCGGGAACCGCATCTCGATCAGCGGCACGACGCCCTCGTTGACGTCGAGTTCGGCCATCCGCTCCGGCGTGTCGGCGAGGTTGCGCAGGATGGGCGCCAGCCACTTCTTGAGGAACACCCCGTCGGCGTAGTTGCCGGCGTGGTTGATCGGGCCCTTCGCCTGCGGGCTGGTGCCGGTGAAGTCGAGCACCAGCTTCTCGTCGGTCTTGGTGAGCGTGATCCGCTGGGCGTGCAGCTTGGGCGGGTCGACACCGTCGTGCTCGGCGTAGTCCTCCCAGACGTACGTCCCGTCCGGGATCTTGGCCAGGACCTCGCGGCGGAACGTCTCGGTGGTGTTGTCGATGATCGCGTCGAAGCACGCCTCGACGGTCTCCCGGCCGTACCGGTCGAACAGCTCCGCGAGCCGCCGGGCGCCCATCAGGCAGGCCGCGCACTCGGCGTCGAGGTCGGCGGCGAGCGAGTCGGGCATCCGCGAGTTCCGCGTCATGATCTTCAGTGCCGCCTCGTTCGGGACGCCCTCGTCCCACAGCCGGACCGGCGGCACCATCAGCCCTTCCTCGTACACGCTGGTGGCCCGGGACGGCATGGAGCCCGGGACGGTCCCGCCGATGTCGTCGTGGTGGCCGAAGGCCTGCACGAACGCCACGACCTCGCCGCCATGGAAGACCGGCACCGTCACGCACAGGTCCGGCAGGTGCCCGATGCCGCCCTCCGAGAGGTACACGTCGTTGTGGAAGAACACGTCGCCGGGGCGCATGGTGTCCATCGGGTAGTCGCGGACGACCGGGTGCACCAGGGCCGAGTACGACCGGCCGGTGAGCTTGCGGAGCCGCCGGTCGTGGATGCCCGCACGGTAGTCGTGCGCGTCCCTGATCATCGGCGACCGCGCGGTGCGCCCGATCGCGGTCTCGACCTCCTGCTCGACCGAGGCCAGGTAGCCCTGGACGATCTCCACGAGCAC
>JBMCTR010000348.1:0-3008 GCA_048622955.1 Actinomycetota bacterium | reverse complement strand
CTGCGTTGCTCGGCGGATCTGCGTACCTCGTCGTTCCAGGCGTCCTCCGCCGCCGTCCGTTCGGCCCTCCGCTGCTTGAATCTTCGATGCCGGTTGACCATGGCCGCGGAGAGCGCGTCCCGGCTGCGGTTCAGCGCGAACAGGCTGACGAGGCCGGACGCCAGCAACGCCACCAGCAGGAGCACGTACCCGCGTAGACCGACGATCCACAGCAGCGCCGCCACGACGACGAAGATCAGCGCCCGGAGAGCGGTGTAGCGCAGGAAAGCCATGACACTGCCAGGGTACGCCGCGCGCCCCGAGCGGGACGCACTACAGTGGCGAGCGGGCCGTGACTGGCGCGTGAAGGTGGGCTGAACCATCGGGGAGCGGCCCCGTCACCGGACGACGCAGCAGCCGTGCGCCTGGGCACCAAGCCGACGCATCGGAGATGACGCCATGACATCGAATGAGCTCAGCACCGAGTCCGTGGCCTATCGCGGGGCACTGGAGGTCATCGGCGCCGTCGAGCCGCGGGTCGCCGACGCCATCCGCGCGGAACTGGCCGACCAGCGCTCGTACCTCAAGCTGATCGCCAGCGAGAACTACGCGTCACCCGCGACGCTGCTGGCGATGGGCAACTGGCTCAGCGACAAGTACGCGGAGGGCACGATCGGGCACCGGTTCTACGCCGGGTGCCAGAACGTCGACACCGTGGAGTCGCTCGCGGCCGAGCACGCGCGCGAACTGTTCGGCGCCGCGCACGCGTACGTCCAGCCGCACTCCGGCATCGACGCCAACCTGGTCGCCTTCTGGGCGATCCTCGCCCAGCGGGTGGAGCGTCCCGCCCTCGCCGAGGCCGGCGTCAAGCACGTGAACAACCTCACCGAGGACGACTGGGCCGCGTTGCGCCGCCACCTCGGCGACCAGCGCATGATCGGCATGTCGCTGGACGCCGGCGGCCACCTGACCCACGGGTTCCGGCCCAACATCTCGGGCAAGCTGTTCGACCAGCGCGCGTACGGCACCGACCCCGACACCGAACTGATCGACTACGACGAGGTACGGCGGCTCGCGCACGAGTTCCGCCCGCTGGTGATCCTCGCCGGCTACTCGGCGTACCCGCGTAAGATCGACTTCGCCCGGATGCGGGAGATCGCCGACGAGGTGGACGCGACCCTGATGGTCGACATGGCCCACTTCGCGGGGCTGGTGGCCGGAAAGGTCTTCACCGGCGAGTTCGACCCGATCCCGCACGCGCACATCGTCACCACGACCACGCACAAGTCGCTGCGCGGCCCGCGCGGTGGGCTGGTGCTGTGCCAGCCCGAACTGGCCGAGTTCGTCGACAAGGGGTGCCCCATGGTGCTCGGCGGGCCGCTGCCGAACGTGATGGCGGCCAAGGCGGTGGCGCTCGCCGAGGCGCGGCAGCAGTCCTTCCGGGAGTACGCGCAGCGGATCGTCGACAACTCCAGCGCGCTCGCCGACGGCCTGCAGCGCCGCGGGGCCCGCCTCGTCACGGGCGGCAGCGACAACCACCTGGCGCTGGTCGACGTGAGCGGCTTCGGCATCACCGGCCGGCAGGCCGAGTCGGCCCTGCTGGACGCGGGGGTCGTGACCAACCGCAACAGCATCCCGCGCGACCCCAACGGCGCGTGGTACACCAGCGGCATCCGGCTCGGCACACCGGCGCTCACCACCCTCGGCATGGGGCCGGACGAGATGGACGAGGTCGCGGGCCTCATGGTGTCGGTGCTCGAGGCGACGGAGCCTGCGGCCGGGACCGACGGCGCGCCGTCCAAGGCGAAGTACACGACTGCCAACGGCGTCGCCGAGAAGGTCAAGGCGCGGGCCGGCGAGCTGCTCAGCCGGTTCCCGCTCTACCCCATGGTCGACCTCGGGTGAGGCCGGAATCCCGGCTTGGAGGCTTTGCCCGGCCGCCGATGAGGCACCTTGTACGGTGACAGGATGAACGATCGGATGCGATTCGGGCTCTTCGTCCCCCAGGGCTGGCGTCTGGACCTGTCGGGCATCGATCCGGCGGACCAGTGGGAGACCATGCTGGGCGTCGCGCGTCAGGCCGAAGCCGGACCGTGGACCTCGATCTGGGTGTACGACCACTTCCACACCGTCCCCGCCCCCACAGACCAGGCCACCCACGAGGCGTGGACGCTGATGGCGGCGTTCGCGGCCGCAACCGAGCGGGTGCGGCTCGGCCAGATGTGCACCTGCATGGGTTACCGGAACCCCGCCTACCTGGCGAAGGTGGCCGCGACCGCGGACGTCATCTCCGGCGGCCGGGTCGAGATGGGCATCGGCGGCGGCTGGTACGAGCACGAGTGGCGGGCGTACGGCTACGGCTTCCCCCGTGCCGGCGAGCGGCTGGCGATGCTCGACGAGGGCGTCGAGATCATGCGGCAGGCGTGGGCGAACGGGCAGGCGTCGTTCGACGGCAAGCACTACCAGGTGGACGGCGCGATCTGCCGGCCGCGGCCGCTGCAGGACGGCGGCATTCCGCTGTGGATCGCCGGCGGCGGCGAGAAGAAGACGCTGCGCATCGCGGCCAAGTACGCCCATTACACGAACTTCTTCGGCGGCCTCGACACGTTCAAGCACAAGTCGGAGGTGCTGGCGCAGCACTGCCGGGACCTCGGCACCGACTTCGACGCCATCACTCGCTCGTCGAACTACAACGTGGTGCTCGGCGAGACGCAGGCGGAGGTGGACGACCAGTTGGCTCAACTTGCCGACCGGCTCGGCAGGCACGTGTCCTCCGACCAGGTGGAGTCCCACCTGCGGGGCTACCGGAACAGCCCGGCCGTCGGCACACCCGAGCAGGTCGCCGAGGGCATTTCGCAGTTGCGGGACGCCGGTATGACGTATGCGATCTGCTACTTCCCGCAGGCGGCCTACGACCTGAGCAGCATCCGGCTGTTCGAAAAGCAGGTCATCCCCGCCCTGGTCTGACGGGGCCTATTGATCACGTGAAGGGGGCGGGCCGGCGCCAAGGCAGGCGCGTGCACCTGCCT
>JBMCTR010000347.1:0-3012 GCA_048622955.1 Actinomycetota bacterium | reverse complement strand
CGGTTGTTCACCAGCATGCGCACCGGCGGGATCGGCAGCGCCCGCAGCGCGTCCGCCATCACCAGCGGCAACTCGACGTCGTAGTGGAACGGCAACTCGCCGTCCCCGATGACGTCGATGTCGGCCTGGGTGAACTCCCGCGACCTGCCCTCCTGTGGGCGCTCGCCGCGCCACACCTGCTGGATCTGGTAGCGGCGGAACGGGAAGGTCAGTTTCCCGGCGTTCTCCACGACGTAGCGCGCGAACGGCACGGTCAGGTCGAAGTGCAGGCCGAGCCGGCGGCCCGGATCGTCGTCCTCGCTGTCGTCCGCGGCGAGCCGGCGGAGCAGGTAGATCTCCTTGTTGGCCTCGCCCTCGCCCGCCAGCCAGTCCAGGGTCTCGACCGCGCGGGTCTGGACCGGAGCGAACCCGTGCAACTCGAACGTCCGGCGCAGGGTGTCGAGCACCCGCTGCGCCACGACCTGCTGGCCGGGAAGCCATTCGGGGAAGCCGGACAACGGCAATGGTCGGCTCACGGGTGTCACATGCTCCTGGTGTGCGTCATGTGTGTGTCATGTGGTGCCTGTCAGGACGTTGGCGAGCTCAGGCCCTGGAGAAACGGGTTGCTGTGCCGCTCGCGGCCGATGGTCGTCGCGGGGCCGTGGCCGGGAAGCACCCGCGTCTCGTCCGGCAGCGGCAGCACCTTGTCGGTCAGGCTGCGCAACATCGTCGCATGGTCGCCGCCGGGGAGGTCGGTACGGCCGATGCTGCCCGCGAACAACACGTCGCCGGACAGGCAGGTCGGCACGCCGGCCACCGCGGCGGGAAGCCCGAACATCACCGACCCCTCGGTGTGGCCCGGCGCATGGTCGACAGTGATCTCCAGCCCCGCCAGCGACAGCGGCTCGCCGTCGGGCAGCGGGCGGACGTCGTCCGGCTCCGACCACTTCGCCGCTGCGCCGAACTGCTGCTCGAGCATCGCGATCAGGGCGGGGTCGAACTCCGAGAGCGGGTCGACGAGCCGGTAGCGGTCGTCGTCGTGCAGGTACGCCGGGACGTCCCTCGCGCCGCAGACCGGCGTCACGGAGTACACATGGTCGAGGTGACCGTGCGTGAGCAGCACCGCGACCGGCTTGAGGCGGTGCTCGCGAAGCACGGCGTCGAGGTCGTCCAGCACTCCGATTCCGGGGTCGACGATCAGGCACTCCTGCCCGCTGTCGGGCGCCAGGACGTAGCAGTTGGTGCCGAACGCCGCTGCGGTGATTCCGAGGGAGAGCACTCCAGCAGGGTAGCGGCGCGCCGACTGCCGAGGCGAACGCGGCCGCCGCGGCAGCGGTCAGATCGACAACGTTGTTCGACTCGTTACGTTTTGGGGTGGGCTCACTGCCTAGACTGTCCGAACCTGGATGACGCCGGTTGAAGCAACCCGTAGGAGATGCCGGAGGAGAGCCGGTGGCGAGCAGCAAGGGGCGCCAGCGACAGCTTGCCCGCGCCAAGTGGGAGCGGCAGCAGGCACGGCGAGCGACGTCCGCACGCCGGCGGCGGATCGTGCTCGTGGTCGCCGCGGTGGTGGTCGCCGTGGGCGCCGTCGGCGCGTGGCTTGCTACCAACCTCGTCACCGGGACGTAAGCCCCGATACTCGGGAATGAGGACTGACCCGTGACCAACACGCCAGGCAGCGCCAGCCCCGGCGGCGGTGCGGACCCGCGCCAGGCGCCGATGAACCCTGCCACGGTGGCGGAGAACGCCTGGGGACGGGTCGACGCCAACGGCGACGTCTTCGTCCGCACGGCCAAGGGCGAGCGGCACATCGGCTCGTGGCAGGTCGGGGAGCCCGAGCAGGCCCTGGCCTTCTTCGGCCGCAAGTTCGACGACCTGGTGGTGCAGGTCGACCTGCTCGAGCAGCGGCTCGAGTCCGGTGCCGCCGCGCCGGACGACACCGAGGCCGGGGTCCGCAAGCTGCGCGACGCGATCGCCGAGCCGCACGCCATCGGCGACCTCGACGCGCTGGCGAAGCGGCTGGACGCGCTGGAAGAGCGCATCGCGGAGCGCCGCGCGGAACGTCGGGCCGCCCGGGCGCGCGCCCTCGACGAGGCCCGGGAGCGCAAGGAGCGGATCGCCGACGAGGCTGAAGACATCTCGCAGGGCAACGACTGGCGCCACGGGGCCGACCGGCTGCGGGCGTTGCTCGACGAGTGGAAGACCCTGCCGCGGCTCGACCGTGCGACCGACGACCAGCTGTGGCGCCGGTTCTCAAGCGCCCGCACCCACTACACCAGGCGGCGCAAGGCGCACTTCGCGGAGCTGTCGGCCCGGCGCGAGCAGGCCAGGGAGGCCAAGGAGGAGATTCTCGCGGAGGCGGAGGGGCTCGCCGACTCGACGGACTGGGGCCCGACCGCCCGCCGGTTCCGCGAGCTGATGTCCCGGTGGAAGGAGGCCGGACCGGCCCCGAAGACCGTCGAGGAGGCGCTGTGGAAGAGGTTCCGGGCCGCCCAGGACACCTTCTTCGGGGCGCGGTCCGAGGCGTTCTCCAAGCGCGACTCCGAGCAGCGGGCCAACCTCGAGGCGAAGGAGGCGCTGCTCCGCGAGGCGGAGGCGCTCGTCCCCGTCACGGACTGGAAGGCCGCCCGGTCGTCGCTGCGCGGCATCCAGGAGCGGTGGGAGGCGGTCGGCCCTGTCCCCCGCGATGCCGTGCGGTCGGTGGAAAGCCGGTTACGGCGAGTGGAGCAGGCCATCCGGGAGGCCGAGGAGTCCGAGTGGGAGCGCTCGAATCCGGAGGCGCGCGCCCGCGCGGAGGAGACCGTCGCCAAGCTGCGGTCCTCGATCGGCGACCTCGAACGGCAGGCTGACCGCGCCCGGGAGGCGGGCGATGAGCGCAAGCTCGCTCAGGCCGAGGAGGCACTGGCGGCCCGCCGCGCATGGCTGCAGCAGGCCGAGCAGGCCCTCGACGACTTCGGCGGCTGAACCCGCCCGCGGCCCGGCCGAACTCGCAATTGATCACGTGAAGGGGGTTGGCCGGCGCCGCGGCAGGCG
>JBMCTR010000346.1:0-3019 GCA_048622955.1 Actinomycetota bacterium | reverse complement strand
GTAGGCGCATGCGCCTACCTTGGCACCGGCGCGCCCCCTTCACGTGATCAATGGGGCCGCAGGCTCAGCGGACGGTGATGGGTGGCTCGATCAGCTCGGCGGTGAGCGGATCCTCCGGCACGATCCAGGGCGCCGCGTCGGGCGCGTCCGGGTTCGCGCGCCAGCGCCGCCCGACCCGGCGGATGCCGACGGGGTACACCGTGACGGCGCCGTCCGCACCGAGGCGCATCCGGAGGAAGCACTTGTAGTCGTCGATGCACAGCCCGGCGGCCAACTCGGTGTTGTTCACCCCGAACCTGCTCGCGACCAGCAGATAGGCTGCCACGAGCCACGTGTCGATGATCCCCACGACCGGCAGGTAGATCACGAACGCGAGGGCCGTGCCCCACGGCGGCGGCGCGTCCACGAACGGCAGCGCAGACCACACGGCGGCGCCGGCGATCCCGAGCGCGAGGTGCGGGACGGCGTGCAGCACCCCTGCGACGCGGTACCGGACGCCCTGGCGGCCCATCGCCACCGCGAAGAGGTAGGTCCCCGCCAGGACCGCCGCGACCGCGAGCCCGATCGGCGCGTTGAACCACCGGCCGTCCGCCGTCATCAGCGCCAGCATCAGCAGCGTCTGCATGAACCCGACCAGCAGCGGGAACCCGCGGTGCAACAGGGGGAGCCGGTCGAAGATCCGCCACGCCTGCCGCCGGCTGGTCGCCTGCGGGGGGTAGGTGGGCTGCTGCAACTCGTAGTCGAGCGACTCGCTGGCCTGGCGCACCACGGTCGCGGGAGGCGGGACGGTGATCCGATCCGGCAGGTGGGCGGTGCTGGACGCGAAGGCGCCGGCGCCCCCGCACGTGATGAGCTGCCGCCCCTGCCCGTCGGGGCCCGGCCCGGCGTACCGCGAGTAGTGGTGCTTGTCGCCGGCCAGCAGCAGCGGGACGCGTGCACCGGTCGGCATGATGATCTTGCGGACGAAGTAGTCGACGTTGTCGTAGGCATCCGGTTCGTCGTCCGCGAGGACCCACGCGGGCCGGGCGGTGGCGAGGATCACCCGGTCACCGGGCTCGAGTCGTTCGGCGGCGGCCGCGAAGTACTCCAGCTGCGGCTCGTCGATGTACGACTCGAGCTGGATGTCCATCGCGAACACCCACCACCGGTGCGGGAGCTCGAGCGCGAAGTAGCTGCGGTGCTGCGCGGTCTGCCAGCCGCCACAGGGGTCCTGCTGCGCGAACACCCGGAGGAAGGAGGTGAGCCCGTCGTACCAGTCGTGGTTGCCGGGCAGCGCGTAAACCGTGGTGGGCCGTCCGTCCGGCACGGGACGGGCCGCCCGGTACGGGCCCTTCCACCGCTCGTTGTACGCCTTCGCGGACGCGGCCGGGTACACCTGGTCGCCACCCAGCACGAGCAGGTCGCCGCGGGGCAGCGTCCCGTCGGCGCCGTCAACCGCGAGCTCCGGCTGCGCCATCAGGTACGCGACCGAGTAGGTGGCGTCGAACCCGTCGCCGCCGTCGGCGGTGAAGTCCAGCCACAGCTCGCCGGGCCCGGTGTGGTCGAACGTGTCGTCCGGCAGTGCCGCCTGCAGCTCGCGCTTGTCCAGGTAGCTGCCCAGCGCGTACGCCAGCCCGACCCGGACGCCGGTGCGGACGAGCAGTCCGGGGTTGAGCCACGGCACCGGACGCTGCCGGCGAAAGCCCAGCTCGGCGGCTGACAGGTCGCGCGGTCGATCCTTTCGCATGATCGAACTCTAACTGCGGTGCCGCGGCGGCGGGCAACGACGCGCTCCTAGGATCGAGGGAGCAGGAGGAGTGGCATCGTCATGGGCGCATTCGCGGCGAACATGCGGGACCGTGCGCAGCACACGCCCGCCGGACGCGAGCGGACCGCCGACCTGCTCCGGGCTGTGGCGATCTGCATCGTGGTCGTCGGCCACTGGATGGCCGTCGCAGTGTCGTACGACGACGGCGAACTGTCCGGGCGTAACGCGCTGGACGTGGTGTCCTGGAGCGATCCGCTCACCTGGCTGCTCCAGGTGATGCCGGTGTTCTTCCTCGTGGGCGGATACGCCAACGCCGCTTCGTTCGCGTCCCACCGCCGCGGTGACGGCGACGCTCTGGGGTGGGTGCTGTGGCGCACCGACCGGTTGCTCCGTCCCACGACCCCGCTACTGCTGGTGGTGCCGGTGGCGGCCGCCGCGGCCGTCCTGCTGGAGGTCCCGGAGGCGGTCGTCGGGACGGCGACCTGGCTGGCTTCCATTCCGCTGTGGTTCCTGCTCGCGTACCTCGCCATGATCGTGCTGACGCCGTGGATGCTCGCGCTGCACCGATGGGCCGGGCTGGGCGTGCCGATCGCCCTGGTCGCGACCGTGGCCGCCGCGGACCTGCTCCGGATGGGACCGGACGTACCGTACGTGGGCCAGGTCGGCTACCTCACCGCGTGGCTCGCCGTGCACCAGACGGGCTTCTGCTGGCGGGACGGGCTGCTGCCGTCCGGAAGGCTGCCCGCCGCGGTGTGGACCGCGCTGGCCGGCGCGGCCCTGCTTGCCTTGACGCTGGTCGGCCCGTACGGGGTGCGGATGGTGGGCGTCAACACCGCCCCTCCGACGCTGGCGCTGGTCACCCTCGCAGCCGCGCAGGTGGGCGTCGTGCTGTTGCTGCGGCCGTCGCTGAACCGGTGGTTGCAGCGGACGCGGCCGTGGACCGCCGTCGTGGGGCTGAACGCCGTGGTGCTCACGATGTTCGTGTGGCATCTGGTGGCCGCTGTCGTGGCCGCGGTGCTCGTCTACCCCAGCGGGCTGGTTGCCCAGCCGCCGGTGGGATCCGCCGCATGGTTCGCCTGGCGCATCCCGTGGGTCCTCGCGTGCGCGCTCGTGCTGCTGGTGCTGATCGCGATCTTCGCGCGCATCGAGTTTCGCCGGTCGCCGGCTCGGCTGGGGCGCGTGACCGGTTGGCCGGCCGTGCTGGCCGTCGCGGGGCTGCTCGCCGTGCTCGGCGGCCTGGTGGGCGTGGCGCTGTCCGACCGGGGGTACCAC
>JBMCTR010000345.1:0-3021 GCA_048622955.1 Actinomycetota bacterium | reverse complement strand
AGGGCCGGGGACACCGGCTGCCTGCTGGTCGCCGGCTACGAGGGGACCGCGGCGGGCGTGGCCGACCGGCGGGACCGCGTCGCGGCCGTGCTCCGGGATGCGGGCGCCGAGCCACTCGGCAGTGGGCCGGGCGAGCGCTGGGAGCGGGGACGTTTCGCCGCGCCGTACCTCCGCGACGCACTGCTCGACGCCGGGGCGTTCGTGGAGACACTGGAGACCGCGACGTTCTGGTCGAACCTGCCCCGGCTCTATGGCGCCGTCCACGACACGCTGACCGCGGAGCTGACCGACGCCGGCACCCCGCCGCTGGTGCTGTGCCACGTCTCGCACGTGTACCCGTCCGGGGCGTCCCTGTACTTCACGGTCGTCTCGGCGCGGCGGGACGACCCCGTCGGGGACTGGGCGCGCGTCAAGGCCGCCGCCGGCGACGCGATCGTGGACGCGGGCGGGACGATCAGCCACCACCACGGTGTCGGAACGGAGCACCGGGAGTGGCTCGCCGCCGAGGCCGGGCCGCTCGGCGTGGCCGCCCTGCGCGCGGTCAAGGACGCCTTCGACCCCGCCGGCATCCTCAATCCGGGCGTCCTGATCGGCTGAGCTGTGGCGTCAGGTGGGTGTCCGGTCCCAGCCGCGCCGCGGCGGCCGCGTCCCCACGCCGCCGGGGCGCGAGCGGTAGACGATGTAGGGCCGGAACAGGTAGCCGACGGGTGCGGTGAACGCGTGCACCAGCCGGGTGAACGGCCACGCCATGAACAGCAGCATCCCGATCAGCGTGTGCAGCTGGAACGTGACCGTCGTCGCGGTCATCGCCTCGACGTCCGGCTGGAGAACGAAGACCGAGCGGAACCACGGCGAGACGGTTTCCCGGTAGTTGTGCTCCTCCACCACGAGCCCGGCGCCGAGCAGCGTCGTCGCGAGGCCCGTGACAATGGCCGCCACCAGCACCACGTACATCGACTTGTCGTTGCGCGTCGTCGACATGAACACCGGCCCGGTCGTGCGGCGCCGGTAGACGAGGATCGCGATGCCGGCCAGGGTCGCGAAGCCGGCGATGCCGCCGAGGACGAGGGCCTGGGTGTGGTACGCCCCCTCGCTGATCCCGGCAGCCTCCGTCCAGCGCTCCGGGATGACCAGGCCGATGAGATGACCGATGATCACCACCAGGATGCCGAAGTGGAACAACGGGCTGCCGATTCGCAGCAGCCGTGCCTCGTAGAGCTGGGACGACCTGGTCGTCCAGCCGAACTTGTCGTACCGGTAGCGCCACACGGTCCCGGCGACGAGAACGGCGACGGTGACGTACGGCAGCACGGCCCACAGGATGATGTCCACTGCGTTCACGGCGATCCTCCCCATCCCGGCGAGACGGCGTAGGGCTCGAGACCGACGCTCTCGGTCGGCGGACCGGTGCGGGCCAGCCGCTGCGCTGCCGCGCGGTCCTTGGGCGACGGTCCGGGCAGCAGGTCGCACACCGCCTCGACCACGGACGCGTACGGAGATCCGGCGTCGGTCAGCGCCAGCCGGAGCAGCTCCACGCCCGCCCGGTAGTCCTGCAGCAGCGCGAGCCCGTCGGCCAGGTCGCCGGTCGCCGCGTACTCGAGGACGACCGTGAGGTTGTCGGGCAGCTCGTCAGGCCCGAGCTCCAGGCCGTGGGCCCGGTAGCGCGCCTTGAGCGCGGCGAGCGAGGCGCCCCGCCGGCGGGTGTCCCCGTCCGTCCACCAGGTGAGGTAGAGGCAGCAGCGCTTGCGGCGGTCGAAGGTGGCGACGTAGTGCTCGGCCAGCTCGCGTGCATCGGTGGCCGCGACATGCTCGGCGAAGCGGGTGAGCGCCTCCCGCGCCCGCCCCGCGGGCAGCTCGGCGACGGCCGCCCGGACGGTCGGGAGGCGGTCCCGGAGCGCCTCGCCGGGGTAGTCGAGCAGCACCGACGCGGCCTGGCAGACGACGGCGGCATCGCGCTGCGACGTCATGCCCCGTCCTCCTGGTCACCGCCGCGAGACGGCGGGAAGAGGCCCGGCGGGCGACCCTTGCCGTCCCAGTTGAGCAGGTTCACCCGTGCGCCGGACCGTTCCGGGTCGGCGAACGTGTCGCTGCGCTGCCGGTGCCGCAGCGCGTGGAAGGTCTCGACCGACACCGGGGTGGGCCTGCCGGACCCCTCCCCGAACGGCCCGCCCTCGTACATCCCCGGGCCGCCCTCGTAGTCGAGGCTGCAGCCGATCTCCTCGAGCTCGCGCCCCGCCGTCTCGTACGCGGTCGGGATGACGTACCGGTCCTCGTACTTGGCCACCGCGAGCTGCCGGTAGAGCTCGGTGAGCTCACCGCTGGTCATTCCCACCGCCTCGGCGATCGAGTCGTCGGGCTCCTCGCCGAGGTTGACGGCACGCATGTAGGACCGCATGGCGGCGAGCCGCTGGAGCACCCGCCGCACCGGTTCCGGGTCGCCGGCGGTGAAGAGCTCAGCCAGGTACTCGACCGGGATGCGCAGCGAGTCGATCGCCCCGAACAGGTTGCCGGCGTCCTCGCCGTCGTGCCCGGTCTCGGTCAGCGCCTCGACGACCGGCGACAGCGGCGGGATGTACCACACCATCGGCATCGTGCGGAACTCCGGATGCAGCGGCAGCGCCACCCGGTACTTCTTGGC
Organism: Actinomycetota bacterium; assembly: GCA_048622955.1. Lineage (GTDB taxonomy): Bacteria > Actinomycetota > Actinomycetes > Jiangellales > Jiangellaceae > JBMCTR01. The sequence continues at coordinate 383 of JBMCTR010000345.1, read as the reverse complement.
CAGCGCGTACACCGGCGAGCGGCGGGCGGCGTCCAGCCAGTCGTCCGGGATGCCTTCCCGGCGGGCGGCCGCGATCACCTCCGGGTCGTTCGGGTCGAGGAAGACGCCCAGTTGCGACTCGTAGAGGTCGGTCTCGTTCTCGACGGCGGCGGCCTCCCCGACCCGGTCGGCGTCGTACAGCACCAGGCCGATGTGCCGCAGCCGGCCCACGCAGGTCTCCGAGCACACGGTCGGCAGGCCGACCTCGACCCGCGGGTAGCAGAAGTGGCACTTCTCCGCCTTGCCCGTCCGGTGATTGAAGTAGACCTTCTTGTACGGGCAGCCCGTCACGCACATCCGCCAGCCGCGGCACCGGTCCTGGTCGACGAGCACGATGCCGTCCT
>JBMCTR010000344.1:0-3042 GCA_048622955.1 Actinomycetota bacterium | reverse complement strand
AGGAGTTCGACCACGCCTTCCTCGGCCACCGGCGGCTGGCCATCGTCGACATCGAGGGGGGCGCCCAGCCGCTGCGTGACCCCGGAGGGGTGTACTGGTTGGTCGGCGACGGCGAGATCTACAACTACCGGCGGCTGCGCCGTGAGCTCGAGGGACGCGGCCACACCTTCCGTACCCGGGCCGACCAGGAGAGCGCGCTGCACCTGCTCGAGGCCGACGGGCTGCAGGCGCTGACCCGGCTGTGGGGGACGTTCGCGTTCGCCGGCGCCACCACCGACGGCCGCTTCTTCGCGGCGCGCGACACGATCGGCATCGCGCCGCTCTACTGGAGCCGCCAGGACGGCACGGTCGTGTTCGGCAGCGAGCTCAAGGCGTTCGACCCGGACCGCCGGCCGCACGTCGAGCCGTTCCCGCCGGGCCACGTGTGGACCCCGGACGAGGGGCTGCGGCCCTTCCGGAGCCTGCCCGAGGTCGAGCCCGTCCACCCGCCCGCCAGCAGCGATCCCGACACCGAGCCGTCGGACGACGTCCTCGCGACGATCCGGGAGCGCCTGATCGCCGCGGTCGAGCGGGCCATGGCCACCGATGTGCCGGTGGGTGCCCTGCTCTCCGGAGGGCTCGACTCCAGCATCGTCACGGCGATCGCCGCCCGCCACGCGCACCGGCAAGGCTGGCAGCTGCCGACCTTCGCGGTCGGCCTCGCCGGCAGCGACGACATCCGCGCCGCGCGCAAGGTGGCCGCCAAGCTCGGCACCGACCATCACGAGCGCTTCTACACCGACGACGAGCTCATCGACTGGGTGCCCGAGGTGATCCGGGTGATCGAGTCGTTCGACCCGCAACTAGTGCACAGCTCCGTGCCGAACCTGCTGGTGTCGAAGCTCGCGGCGCGATCGGTGAAGGTCGTCCTCATCGGCGAGGGCGCGGACGAGCTGTTCGCCGGCTACGGCTACTACAGCCGGATCACCAACGTGCAGGAGCTGCACGAGGAGCTGCTCGAGACCATCCGCGGCCTGCACATCGGCGGCCTGCAGCGGGTCGACCGGGTGGCCGGGGCGACCGGCCTCGAGTCGCGGACCCCGTTCCTCGACCTCGACGTCGTCGAGCTCGGCCTCAGCCTGCCCGCGCAGTGGAAGCTGACCACCGGCCAGCGCATGGAGAAGTGGCTGCTGCGCAAGGCGTTCAGCGGGTGGCTCCCCGAGAGCGTGCTGTGGCGTCCCAAAGCGCAGTTCGGCCGCGGCACCGGCGCGCGCGACGTCCTCGGGGAGTACTACGGGTCGACCGTCTCCGAGGACGAGTTCAAGTCCGAGCGCAACGTGATCGAGCCGCCGCTGCGCTCCCGGGAGGAGCTCGCCTACTACCGGGTGTTCGAGCGCGAGCTCGCCGGAATCGACCCGCAGCACCTCGTCGGCCGGTTCGGCGGGTGGTGACCATCGACCCCTTGGAGGCCAAGTGACCCACCTCCGCATCGCCGTGGCACAGCTGCCGAACCGGGTCGGCGACCTGGGCGGCAACACCGAGCGCATCGCCGCCGCCATGGACTGGGCCGAGGACGAGGTCGAGGCGGACGTCCTCGTCCTCCCGGAGCTCGCGCTCACCGGCTACGGGCTCGGAGACCTGGTGCTGTTCCGGGAGTTCATCGACGACGCCGCCGACGCGCTGGCCGAGCTCGCCCGGCGCTCCGGACGTACGACCACCGTGGTGAGCACCACCGATCGGGTGCCACCGCAGCTGTCGTGGGACAGCCGCCAGCGAGAGGTGGCCATCTGCGCCGCGCTGCTCTCCGGCGGCGAGATCCGCGGCAAGTACCACAAGGTGCTGCTGCCGTTCTACGACGTGTTCGACGAGGCGCGGCACTTCGTGCCGGGCACCCGGCCGGACGCGTTGTGGCGGATCGGGGACGTCGTCGCGGGCGTGTCCATCTGCGAGGACACCTGGTCGGCGGACGGCCCGCCGGAGGCGCAGTCGGCGGCGGGCGCGCAGATCCTGCTGGTGCCGAACGCGTCGCCGTTCCACCGCGGGAAGGCGCACGGCCGGCTCGCGACGACGCAGGCGGTGGCCCGCCGCAACGGCGTGCCGGTCGTGTACGTCAATCTCGCCGGCGGGCAGGACGAGCTTGCGTTCGACGGCGGCTCGATCGTCGTCGACGCGGACGGCACGCTGCTGCACCGCGGCGTGGAGTTCGACGAGGACCGGTTCTGGCTGGATGTCGGGGTCGCGCGTCCGCGGCCGTTGCGCCGTCCGGCGACCAACGTCCACACGCGGCCGATCCCGGAACGGCCGGCGGTCGTCCCGGCGGCGCCGAAGGAGCCGATGAGCGATGTCGAGGCGGTGTGGCACGCCGTCGTGACCGCGCTGCGGGACTACGTCAGAGGCAACGGCTTCAAGGGCATCGCGTTGGGCCTGTCCGGGGGCGTGGACTCCGCGGTGACCGCGGCGCTGGCGGCCGACGCGGTGGGGACGGACCGGGTGCTCGCGCTGGCGATGCCGTCCCCGGACACGGCGGACACCGAGACCGCGGACGCGCGGCAGCTCGCGGAGAACCTTGGGATCTTCTTCGAGGTCGTGCCGGTGGGGACGCCGAGCGACGCGTCAGACGTGCCGGCGCCTGCACGGGAGCAGCGCGTGCCGGACTCGCCGCACGAGCGGGAACGCCGGTACGCCCGTTCGCGGGCCGCGGTGCTCGGCGACATCTTCAACGAACGCGGCTACCTCGTGCTGGCGACCGGCAACAAGAGTGTGATCTCGATCGGCGAGGCGTCCCTGCTCGGCGACCTGACCGGAGGGTTCGCGCCGCTCAAGGACTGCCCGAAGACGCTGGTGTACGACCTCGCCGACTACCGGCAGCAGCGAAACCCGGTGTTCCCGCCGCGGACTCTGCAGCGGGTGTCGACCATGCAACGCATCGGTGCGGAGGCGCTCCCCGACTACGACATGCTGGACGACGTCGTGCGTCGCAACATCGAGCACGGCGAGGGCCTGACTGAGATCGTCGCCGCAGGCTACGACCCCGTGGTGGTCGAGTACGTGCTGCACCGCATC
>JBMCTR010000343.1:0-3046 GCA_048622955.1 Actinomycetota bacterium | reverse complement strand
GGGGTGTACGAGAAGGTCCGGACGGTGGGCCTCGACCGCGAGGTTGCGCAGCTCGCGCCGCAGGTGGAGCCGTCGTTCGCCGCCGTCGAGGACCAGGAGGCGCCGGACGTCGTGGCCCGGCACGTGGCGGAGGCCGTCCGGCGGCTGCTGGCCAACGAGCGGGATCCCGACCGTCGGGTCCGCCTGACGAACGAGCTGCTGGGCCTGTTGCGCGCACCGGACGAGCAGTTGCCGGATACCATCGAGCAGCTGATCGCTCTTACCAGGCAACTGGCACCGGCATCGCCGGAGATCGTCCGTCCCGTGACACCGCTGTCCAAGGCGGCGCTGCTCACCAACGCGCACGACGAGCCGTCCTTGTCGGCCGAGCTGCGGTCGGAGCTGGCCAGCGCCGACCGCGTCGACCTGCTGTGCGCGTTCATCCGCTGGCACGGGCTGCGTGTGCTGGAGCAGCCGCTGACCGAGCTGCGCGACCGCGGGGTGCCGTTCCGGGTGCTCACGACCACCTACGTCGGCGCCACGGAGCAGCGGGCCGTCGATGAGCTGGTGCGCCGGTTCGGCGCGGAGGTCCGGGTCAGTTACGAAACGCAGGCGACCCGGCTGCACGCCAAGGCCTGGCTCTTCCGGCGGAACACCGGGTACGACACCGCGTTCGTCGGCAGCTCCAATCTGTCGCGAGCCGCGCTCGTGGACGGCCTGGAGTGGAACGTGCGGCTGTCGGGTGTCGCGACACCCGATCTGATCCGCAAGTTCGCCGCCACGTTCGACACCTACTGGGAGTCGAACGCGTTCGCGCCGTACGACCCCGACGTCCATGCAGACCGGCTTCGCCGCGCGCTCGAGCAGGCCGGCGGCCGGCGGGCCACCACCGTGATCGACCTGTCGGGCCTCGAGGTCCGGCCACTGCCGCATCAGGAGGAGATCCTCGAAGCGCTCGATGCCGAACGGCGGCAGCACGACGCGCACCGGAACCTCGTCGTGGCCGCGACGGGCACGGGGAAGACCGTTGTTGCCGCGCTCGACTACCGCCGGCTCGTCCGCGAGACCTACGGCCGCAACCTGTCGCTGCTGTTCGTCGCGCACCGCAAGGAGATGCTGGAGCAGTCGCTGCGCACCTACCGCGAGGCCATGGCCGACGGCTCGTTCGGCGAGGCGTATGTCGGCGGCGCCCGGCCGGAGCGCTGGCGGCACGTGTTCGCCAGCGTTCAGTCGCTGTCGTCCTACGGGGTGGAGAGGTTGCCGGCCGACCATTTCGACGTCGTGGTGATTGACGAGTTCCATCACGCAGAGGCGCCGACGTATCGCCGGCTGCTGGATCATCTGCGCCCGCTCGAGCTGCTGGGCATGACCGCGACGCCGGAGCGGGCCGACGGGGTGGACGTCCGTTCGTTCTTCGACGACCGCACGGCGTACGAGCTGCCGCTCTGGGACGCGCTGCGTGCCGACCTGCTGGTGCCGTTCCACTACTTCGGCGTGGCCGATGACGTCGACCTGTCGAGTATCGAGTGGAAGCGCGGCTTCTACGACGTCGAGAAGCTCGACCGGCTATACACCGGCAACGACGCTCGGGCCGCCAAGGTGCTGCGCGAGCTCCGCGACAAGGTTACCGACGTCAGCCGGATGCGCGCGCTGGGCTTCTGCGTCTCGGTGGCGCACGCGCAGTACATGGCGCGGGTCTTCCGCGAGGCCGGTGTCGACGCGCTCGCCGTGTCCGGGCGGACCCGGCCGGACGAGCGGGTGCGAGCGGTCGACCAGCTGCGGCGGGGCGAGGTCGCCGTGCTGTTCGCGGCCGACCTGTTCAACGAGGGCCTCGACATCCCCGAGGTCGACACGGTGCTGTTCCTGCGTCCGACGCAGAGCGCCACGATCTTCCTGCAGCAACTCGGCCGCGGCCTGCGGCGGGCGCCGGGCAAGGCGGTGCTGACCGTGCTGGACTTCATCGGCCAGCACCGACGCGAGTTCCGGTTCGACGACCGCTACCGGAAGCTGACCGGCGCCGGGCGCCGGACGCTGGTTCGGCACATCGAGCAGGGGTTCCCGTTCCTGCCGTCCGGCTCGCAGATCGTGCTCGACCGGGTGTCGCGGAAGATCGTGCTCGACAACGTCAGGGCACAGCTGCGTCTCGCCCGGCGAGACCTGGTGGCCGAGTTGCGGTCGTACGGGGACGTCGGCCTGGCGCGGTACCTCGACGAGGCCGTCCGGGACCTCGCCGACGTCTACAAGGGCAGGGGGTCGTGGACGGAGCTCCGCCGTGCCGCGGGTCTTCCCACTCTCGGCCCCGGGCCGGACGAGGATGCCCTGCTGGGCCGCGTTGGGTCACTCGCGCATGTCGATGACAGTGAGCGCGCCGAGGTGTACAGCCGGCTGGCCGATCCAGACGGCTCGGCGTACGGCGAGTTCACCGAGCGGGAGCAGCGGCTGGCGCGGATGCTGTTCTTCACCCTCTGGCCCGATACGGGCGGCTTCGAGTCGTACGACGCCGGCCTTGCCCAGCTCCGGCGCCACCCCGCCGTGTGCGCCGAAATCTGCGAGCTGGTGGCGCTGGGGCTCGACCGGTCCCGGCACGTCACAGGCTCGCTGGGGGAGGGGCTGCAGCACGTTCCGCTGGCCACGCACGCGCATTACCGCAGGGAGGAGATCCTTGCCGCGCTGGACTGGGCCGGCTTCGACCGCAAGGCCCACGGGCATTCCGCCGGCGTCGCGTGGTGCGAGGCGACGCGAACGGACGCGCTGCTGGTGAACCTGCACAAGACCGAGAAGGACTTCTCGCCGACGACGATGTACCGCGACTACGCCATCAGCTCCGAGCTGTTCCACTGGGAGTCGCAGAACACGACGTCGGTCGCCTCACCGACCGGACAGCGCTACCTCGCGCATCGCGAGCGCGGCACCCATGTCCTGCTGTTCGTTCGCGATGCGCCGAAGGACGAGCTGGGAGCGGCGCCGTTCCTGTGCCTCGGGCAGGCGTCCTACGTGGAGCACCGGGGCGAGCGTCCCATCGCCATCACCTGGCGGCTGCGCCGCCCGATGCCGGCCGACACGTTCG
>JBMCTR010000342.1:0-3049 GCA_048622955.1 Actinomycetota bacterium | reverse complement strand
GGTTTGACCACTTCACGTGGTCAAACTACAAGCGGCCGGCGTCGATGAGGCGCTGCAGGAACTGGCGGGTACGCGGCTGCTGCGGGTCGGACAGCACATCGACGGGCGGCCCCGACTCGAGGATGCGGCCGGCGTGCATGAAGTACACCCGGTCGGCCACGTCGCGCGCGAAGCCCATCTCGTGGGTCGCCAGGACCATCGTCATGCCGCTCGATGCGAGCTCCCGGATGACCGCGAGCACCTCGCCGACGAGCTCCGGGTCCAGCGCCGAGGTGACCTCGTCGAGCAGCAGCAACTCGGGCTCGATGACGAGTGCACGGGCGATGGCCGCGCGTTGCTGCTGGCCGCCGGACAGCCGCTCCGGGTACTCGCGGGCGAGGTCCTGCAGCCCGAGCCGGCGGAGCACCTCGCCGGCGCGCTCCTCGGCGTCCCGGCGCGAGATGCCGTGCGCCTTGCGCGGCGCGAGGGTGACGTTGTCCAGGACGGTCAGGTGGGGGAACAGGTTGAACGACTGGAACACGATGGCCATCCGCTTGCGGACGGCGTTCTGGTCCACCCGCCGGCCGGTGATCTCCGTCCCGTCGAAGGTGATCCGCCCGGCGTCGATGCGCTCGAGCAGGTTGATGCAGCGCATCAGCGTCGACTTGCCGCAGCCGCTCGGGCCGATCAGGCAGACCACCTCGTGGGTGTCCACGGCGAGATCGATGCCGGTCAGCACCCGGTTGTCGCCGAAGGACTTCTCGACGCCCTCGAGGGTGAGCACGGCGGACGACGCTGCGGTCATGACACCAGCTGCTGACGCCGGGACCGCTCGCGCGCCGTGTACCAGTCGGCGAACCGCGCCAGCGGCACGCTGATCAGCAAGAACAGCACGGTCGCCACGACGAACGAGGTGTAGTTGAACGTCCGCCCGGTGTAGATCTCGGCGGCGCGGACGGCCTCGCGCACGCCCAGCACGCTCACCAGGGCGACGTCCTTCTGCAGGCTCACGAGGCCGTTGAGCAGCGCCGGGACCACGTTGCGCACGGCCTGCGGCAGCACCGCGTGCCGCAGGCTCTGCCACTGGGTGAGGCCCAGCGAGCGGGCCGACAGCCGCTGGCTCTCGGGCACGGACTCGATGCCGGACCGGTACACCTCGGCGGTGTAGGCCGAGTACGACAGGACGAGCGTTGTCACGCCCCAGAACAGCGGGCTGCTCGGCACGCCGGGCAGCTGCAGCGCAGGGATCCCGAAGCCGAACAGCAACAGCGCGAGCAGCAGCGGGATGCCGCGGAAGATGTCGATGTAGGCGATGGCGAGGACCCGCACCGGGAAGAACGCGGGTCCCCGCAGGCTGCGCAGCACGGCGACCAGCATCGCGAACAGCAGGATGGCCACCTGGGCGCCGACGAACATGGTCACGTCGAGCCAGAAGCCGCCGAGGACGTCCGGGGCGGAGGCCTGGAAGTGCTCCCAGCTGAAGAACCGCTCCTGGACGAGCGGCCAGTTCGGGCTGGTCAGCACCCACCACAGCAGCAGGCCGAACACCACGACGGTGCTCGCCGCGGCGATGACCGCGCCCCGGGCGCCCTCCTGGGCGAGGTAGTCGCGGATCGACCGGCGGCCCGGGCGGCGCCGCGGCCACAGCCCAGGCGGCCCGGAACCGATTTCCGTCACCCGTTACTCCTCGAGGGTGGGGATATCGCCGCCCTGCGCGAGCCACTCCTCCTCCAGCGCCGCGATCGTCCCGTCGTCGTGCAGCGCCTGCAGCGCCGGGTTGACGCACTCGATCAGCGGGTCGTCCTTCTCGAAGAGCAGCCCGAGCTCCTCGGGCGTCTCGCCGACGCGCGGCAGCACGCCGACGATCTCCGCGTCCGGGATCTCCACGGCCGTGATGAAGTAGGCCGTCGGCAGGTCGAAGACGATGCCGTCCACCTGGCCGGCGTCGAACGCCGCCTTCGCGGCCGCGTTGTCGTCGTAGACCTGGGCGTCCGAGTCGGGCTGGATGACCCGGTCGATGTAGTCCAGGCTGGTCGTCCCGACAGCCGCACCGAGCTGGGCGGAGGTCAGATCGGCCAGCGACGTGGCGTCCGCGACCGGGTTCTCCGGATCGGCGACGAGCGCCTGCTGGACCTGGTAGTAGCCGATCGAGAACCCGACCACCTCCGCGCGCTCCTCGGTGATCGAGTACTGCTGGATGTTGAAGTCGTAGGGCTTCTCGCCGGGCGCGATGGCCTCGTCGAACCCGGTGCGGACCCACTCGACGTCGCCCTCGGCGAACCCGAGCTCGTCGGCGAGCTCGTAGACCAGCGCCGACTCGAAGCCCTGGCCGTTCGTCGGGTCGTCGTCGACCATCCACGGCTCGAAGACCGGCTCTCCGGTGGCGACGGTGAGCACCCCCTCCTCGTGCGTCGGGAGCGGGTCGCACGCGCCGGCGGCAGGGGTCTCGGCTTCGGCCTGCTCGTCATCGGCCGCCGTCTCCTCGGCTGCCGGTTCCTCGGGGGTGGCGGCGCTGTCGCCGTCGTCGTCACCGCCGCAGCCGGCGGCGATCAGCGCCACGGCGGCCAGCGGTGCCAGGATGTATCGCGAAATCGTCATATGTGCTCCTTCTCCGCACAAGTCGTACCGAAGTCCCATGATGGACCACCGACCAGCTTGTGACGTGTGTGGATCCAGTACCGCGGTGCGGTGTCACAACAGCTCGGCGGCCAACCTCCGGTACCCGGCGAGCGGGTCGTCCCCCAGCACCTGGATGCAGACGTGGTCCGCGCCGGCGTCGAGGTGGCCGCTGACGCCGCGGGCAACGGCCGGCGGGTCGCCGTGCGCGACGAGGTCGTCGACGATCCGGTCGCTGCCGCCGTCGGCGAGGTCGCCCTCGCTGTAGCCGAGGCGGAGCAGGTTGTTCCGGTAGTTGCGCAGCCGCAGGTACGGCGCAACCGACGAGCGGGCGACCGTCCGTGCCCGCTCCTTGTCCGTCTCCAGCACCACCTTGTGCTCGGGGGCGAGCAGCGCGCCGGCGCCCATGACCTCGCGCGCGCCCCGGGTGTGCTCCGGCGGAGTGAGGTAGGGG
>JBMCTR010000341.1:0-3050 GCA_048622955.1 Actinomycetota bacterium | reverse complement strand
CGCCTCCAGCCGGCGCACCGGCTCCGGGACGTACTCGACGACGACCGGGAACAGCCGCCTGGCCCGCACCTCCTGGCTGACCATGTTCCGGAAGTGCGTCCAGACCACATGGATCTCGTCGATGCCGCCCTCGTCGGTGGGCCGGTTGAAGGCGGCGAGCAGGTCGTCCCTGATCGCCTGCGCGTCGCTGTACGTCGGCGTGCCGCTGAAGCCGGTGTACTCGCCGCCCATCGTCCGGCCGCGGAACCGGAACCACGTGACGCCCTTGGTGCCGACGACGTACGGCACGACCTCCTGACCCTGCTCGGCGAGCATGCCGGACAGCGCCTCGGCCTCACGGATCACGCTGGACGTGTACGCCCCCGCGAAGCCCCGGTCGCTGGTGACGACCAGCACCGCCGACCGGCGCGGCTCGCCCGCGGACTCGATCAGCGGATGGTCGAGCCGGGACTTCTCCGCCGCCGCCTCCAGCGCCGCGATCAGCGTCTCGGTGTACGGCCGGGCGGCCTGCGCGCGCTGCTGCGCCTTGGTGATCCGGGAGGCGGCGATCAGCTCCTGGGCCCGGGTGATCTTCTTGGTGGACTCGACGGAGCGGACCCTCCGGCGCAGCTCACGCAGCTGGGCGCCCATGCGGCCTCCCGTACTCGCGCGCGGTCACTGTCCGGTGCCCCCTGCGCCCTCGGTGTCCCCTGTGTCCTCGGTGCCCGACGTGCCGGCATCCGGAGCGGCGCGCTCGCGGATCTGCTCCTGCGAGGCCCGGTGCAGGCGCAGCGTCGTCTCCTCCTCTTCGTCCTCCCCCAGCGGAGGCACCGGCTCGTCCTTGACCAGCGGCTGGCCGGACGCTGTGACGAACTGCTGCTTGAACGCCTTGATGGCCTGCTCGAGGGCGGCGGCGTTGTCGTCGGACAGGTCACCGGTCTCCGAGACGGCGTCGAGCACATCCTGGTGCTCGCGGCGCAGGTAGTCGATGAACTCGGCCTCGAAGCGTTTGATGTCCTCAACGGCCACCTCGTCGAGCTGGCCGCTCGTCCCCGACCAAAGGGCCGCGACCTGGTGGGCGACCGGCACGGGCGCGCTCTGCGGCTGCTTCAGCAGCTCCACCATGCGCTCGCCGCGCTCGAGCTGGGCCCGGCTGGCCGGATCCAGGTCGGAGGCGAACGCCGCGAACGCCGCCAGCTCGTTGTACTGCGCCAGGTCGAGCCGCAGCGTCCCGGACACCTTCTTCATCGCCTTGACCTGGGCGTCGCCGCCGACCCGGGAGACCGACGTCCCGACGTTGACGGCCGGCCGGATCCCGGCGTTGAACAGGTCGGTCTCCAGGAAGCACTGGCCGTCGGTGATGGAGATGACGTTCGTGGGGATGTACGCGCTGATGTCGTTCGCCTTGGTCTCGATGATCGGCAGGCCGGTCATCGAGCCGCCGCCCCTCTCGTCGGAGAGCTTCGCGCACCGCTCCAGCAGCCGGGAGTGCAGGTAGAACACGTCCCCCGGGAACGCCTCGCGGCCCGGCGGGCGGCGCAGCAGCAGCGAGATCGCGCGGTACGCCTCGGCCTGCTTGGTGAGGTCGTCGAAGACGATCAGCACGTGGTAGCCCTGGTACATCCAGTGCTGGCCGATCGCCGAGCCGGTGTACGGCGCGAGGTACTTGAAGCCCGCGGGGTCCGAGGCGGGTGCCGCGACAATCGTCGTGTAGTCCAGGGCGCCGGCGTCCTCCAGTTCCTGGCGCACGCCGGCGATCGTCGAGCCCTTCTGCCCGGTCGCCACGTAGATGCAGCGCACCTGCCTGGCCGGGTCGCCGCTGCGCCAGTTGTCCACCTGGTTGAGGATGGTGTCGACGGCGACGGTCGTCTTGCCGGTCTGCCGGTCGCCGATGATGAGCTGGCGCTGCCCTCTGCCGATCGGCGTCATCGAGTCGATCGCCTTGATGCCCGTCTGCAGCGGCTCCTTGACACTCTGCCGGTTGATCACGGACGGAGCCTGCAGCTCCAGCGCCCGCCGGCGCTCGGCCTCGATCTCCCCCAGGCCGTCGAGCGGCTTGCCCAGCGGGTCGACGGTGCGGCCGAGGAAGTTGTCGCCGACGGGGACGGACAGCACGTCGCCCGTCCGCCGGACCGGTTGCCCCTCCTCGATGCCGGTGAACTCGCCGAGCACCACGACGCCGATCTCCCGGACATCCAGGTTGAGCGCAAGGCCGAGCGTGCCGTCCTCGAACTCCATGAGCTCGTTGGACATCGCGGACGGTAGCCCTTCCACCCGGGCGATGCCGTCACCGGCCTCGATCACCCGGCCGACCTCCTCCCGGGCGGCCGCGCCGGGCTCGTACGACCGCACGAAGTCGTCGAGCGCCTCCCGGATCTCCTCGGGACGGATCGTCAGCTCCGTCATCGGTTGCTCCTGTCTCTCTGCACGGTCAACGTTCTCTAGCTGTGTGGGCGGGCGCCGGCGACCAGCCGGCGGCGGGCGTCGTCGAGCCGTCCGAGGATCGTCCCGTCGACGACCTCGTCGCCGATCTCGACCTTGATGCCGCCGATGAGCTCCGGCTCGACAACGACATTGAGCCGGACGGAGGCACCGACCTGGGCCGACAGCGCGTTCTGCAGCCGGTCGCGGTGCTCGTCGCTCAGCGCTGCTGCGACCCGCACCACGGCCACCCGCTGCTGCTGCCGTACGGCGGCCAGCTCGGCGATGTGGTCCAGCTCCTCCTCCAGGCTACGCTCCCGGCGCTCCAGGACGGCGTACTCCACCAGCCGCACGGTCTCGGGCTGCGACTTGCCCTCGAGGAGGTTGCGGACCAGCCGGCTCTTGGTCTCCGGCGGCGCGGCGCGATCGAGCAGCGCGGCCCGCAGCGCCGGCTCGGCATCCAGGACCCGGGTGAACCGGAACACCTCGTCCTCGACGCTGCTCAGCCGGCCGTTCGTCTCGGCCGCGGCAAGGTGGGCCTGGACGCCGAACCGCCGCACCGCGGAGGCCAGCCGGCTCGGCTGCTCCCAGCGCTCGTGCACGGCGGCCGCCACGACGTCCACGGCGGTGTCGTCCACCCGGCCGCCGAG
>JBMCTR010000340.1:0-3054 GCA_048622955.1 Actinomycetota bacterium | reverse complement strand
GCAGGTGGTGGCCAACGTCCGCGCCGCTGCCGACCAGGCACCGGGGACGGACCGATGACGGCCGGCTGGGTCGCCGCAACCGTCCGGGCCAAGGCGATGGCCCGCCGGCGCGTGGGTGCCGGGCTGGCGCGCCGCATCGCCGACTCGCCGAACCTGGACGCCGGCCTGGCGCTGCTGGAGGGGACAGCGTTCACGGAGGTCGCCGTCCCGGGCACGGCGTTGCCGGATGCCGAGCACCGGATCCGCGCGGAGCTGTTGTGGGAGCTCCGGGTGCTGGCCGGCTGGATGCCCTCCGGCGGGGCGCCGCTGGCGCGGGCCCTGGCCGCACGGTTCGAGATGGCCAACATCGAGGCGCACCGTGATCGGCTCGCCGGTCGTGAGGAACCCCCGGCGTTCACCCTCGGCGCGCTGGCGGTGTCCTGGCCGCGGCTGGCGGCCACCACGTCCCTGGACGAGCTGCGGTACGAGCTGAGCGCGTCGCCGTGGGGCGATCCGGGTGGCATGACGGCCACGGAGCTCCACGACGCGCTGCACCTCGCGTGGCTGCGCATGGTGTCCTCGGCCGCTGGGATCGAGACGGTGCGCCGCTGGGCGGCGGCCGGCGCCGCACTGGTCGTCGCGCGGCGCATCGAGACGCTCGAGCAGCGAGCGCGTGAGCCGCTCGTGCGGGCGGCGGTGCCGTTGCTCGGCTGGCGGTGGGCGTCGGCGGGCTCGCTCGCGGACCTGCGGGCGGCTCTTCCGGAAAAGGCCCGCTGGGCGCTCGACGGCATCGCCGAAGCGTCACAGCTGTGGCGGGCCGAGACGCGGTTGCGGATTCGCATGGAGTCCGACGGCTACCGGATGTTCCGTTCCGCGACCTCGGGCCCGGAGCCGGTCGTGGGTGCGGTGGCGGTGCTCGCGGTCGATGGCTGGTGGGTGCGCGCCGCGCTGGCGAGCGCGGCGACGGGGGCCGGACGGTCCGAGGTGTTCGATGTCGTGGCGTGACGGGTTCCGGCCGGTCCGGATGCAGCGGGTGGCGCTGGTGGCGCCGGCGTCCGCGCTGCGATCCATGCTGGAGCGGGTCGGCGACGCCGGCGTGGTCGAGCTCCGGCCGTTGGACGTCGAGGAGACGAGGGACGCGGAGCTGGACCGTAGAGTTTCCCAGGCGGTGCAGCGAGGGCCGGTCGCGGCGATCGCAGGGTGGGCCCCCGGTCCGGCGCTGCCGGAGCTCGCCGACGACCTGGCGCCGGAAGGGGCGGCCGCCGTTCCCCTGTCCCCGCCGCCGGGAGTGCAGCCGCCGACCCTGCTGCAGCGGCGGTCCGGTGCCCGGGCCTTCGACCCGCTGGTCCGCGGCTATGCCACGGTCCCGTACGCGGACGTCGACCCCACGCTCGTCGCCGGCCTGGCGTACGTGGCGATGTTCGGCATGATGTTCGGCGACCTCGGGCACGCGTTGCTGCTGCTGGTCGCCGCCGCCGTGGTGCGCAGCGACCGGTTCCCGCGGCTCGCGGGTGTTCGCCGGGCCTGGCCGTTCCTCGCCGGGGCCGGCGTGACGGCGGCGCTGTTCGGCGTGCTGTACGGCGAGTTCTTCGGTCCGACCGGCCTGCTTCCGGTGTTGTGGCTGTCCCCGATGGAGGAACCGGTGCTGCTGCTGGCCGCCGCGGTGGGCGTGGGTGCGCTGCTGCTTGCCGGGGCCTACGTGCTCGGCACCGTCAACCGCGTCCGCGAGGGCGGTTGGGGCCTCGCGCTCTACGCCCGCTCCGGGGTCGCCGGAATCCTGCTGTTCCTGGCGCTCGGCCTGCTCGCCGGCGGGATCTACTTCGGGGAGGCCGCACTCGTCGCGTCGGGAGCCGCGGCGGGCGCTCTCGGGCTGGTCCTGGCGTTCGTCGGCCTGCTCGCGAGCTCCGGGGGAGGTGCGGCCGGCGTGGCCCAGGCCGGGATCGAGCTGTTCGACCTGGTGGTGCGGTTGGGCTCGAGCCTGGTCTCCTTCGGCCGGCTGGCCGCCTTCGGGCTGGCGCACGCCGCGCTGAGCGCCGTGGTCTGGGATGGCACCACGGCGGTCTGGGACGTCGGCCTGGCGGCGGTGGGCGCGATCGCGATCTTCGTGTTCGGCAACGCGGTGGCGCTCACGCTGGAGGCCCTGGTGGCCGGCATCCAGGCGCTGCGCCTGGAGTACTACGAGCTGTTCTCGCGGGTCTTCGACACCGAGGGACGGCCCTTCCAACCCTGGAGGCTGCCCGCCCGCGAGTCTACGGAGGTGACGTCATGAGGCCCTTGCTGGCGAGACCCGGCGCCCGCCGGGCGCTGCTCATCGGGAACGTGGCGATCCTGGTGATCGGCCTCGGCGTGCTGGCCGCGATTCTGCTCATGGCCTTTCCGGCCGAAGCGGCCACGGTGGCGCAGGGCACGACCGAGGCCGCGCAGGAGACCAACGGGACGGCGCTGATCGCGGCGGCCATCTCGGTTGCGGGCTCTTCGATCGGCGCGGCGATCGCCGTGGCCTACACGGGCGCCGCCGCGCTTGCCGCGATGAGCGAGCGGCCGGAGATGTTCGGCCGGTCGATGGTGATCGTGGGCCTGGCCGAGGGCATCGCCATCTACGGCCTGATCATCGCGATCATCCTGATCGGCGAGGCGTAGCGGGGGTCGCGATGGGAACGGTGGCCGTCGTCGGCGCGCAGGCCCTGATCCAGGGCTACGTGCTCGCCGGTGCGCGCCCGCTCGTAGCCGAGAGCGCGGAGCAGGCGCGGGCGCAGTGGGCCGGGCTCGCGTCCGACGTGCTCGTCGTGATCCTCACGCCGGCCGCTGCCGAGGCGCTGTCGGCCGAGCGCGCGGAGCCGGGCGGCCCGATGGCGGTGGTGATGCCCGAATGAAGCGGAGGCTACCGACCGGCTCGGCGGCCGCGCTGGGACCGGTGCAGTCGGCGCTGGTGGCCGAAGCCCGGGCGAGCGCCGACGCCGTGCTCGCCGAGGCCCGCGAGGAGGCGGAGCGCCGGCGGGAGGAGGCGCGCGAGCGCGCCGCCCGGATCCTGGCCGACAGCCGCGCCGAAGGCGAGCAGCAGGCGCGGTCCGCGGT
>JBMCTR010000339.1:0-3058 GCA_048622955.1 Actinomycetota bacterium | reverse complement strand
CGGTGGCCCGCGACGGCGTCGGCCCCACTGTGGCCGACCGTCACAATGGAGGGGTGTCGCGCCGCCGTCCGCAACGAGGTCCGTCCCGCCAGGACCCGTCGGTCGACCGTGTCGAGCAGTGGCCGGACGGCGAGTGGGTCGTCCGCCCGGTGACCGGCAGCGCCGCGACCAAGGCGTACCGCTGCCCCGGCTGCGACCAGCTCATCCGGCCGGCCACCCCGCACGTGGTCGCCTGGCCGGCGGACGACGGCGGCTCCCGCGGTGTCGCCGAGCGGCGGCACTGGCACACCGGGTGCTGGCGTGCCCGCGGCCGCCGACGCTCGCGGTGAGTCCACCGGTTGGATCGCCCGTACGCGATAACCTCGCAGGCGTTATGACGAACCGAATCCGCGGCAACACCGTGCTGCCCGCCCGGCGTGAGCCGATCACCCTGCACACGGCCGACGGGCTGGACCTGGTGGGCGAGCTCGCGCTTCCTCCCGAGTCCGACCCGGTGGCCACCCTGGTCTGCTTCCATCCGCTGCCGACCCACGGCGGCATGATGGACAGCCACCTGCTCCGCAAGGCCGCGTGGCGGCTGCCGGCGCTGGCCGAGGTGGCCGTGCTGCGGTTCAACACCCGCGGCACGGAGAGCCTCCAGGGCAAGAGCGAGGGAGTGTTCGACAACGCCCGCGGCGAGCGGTACGACGTCGCCGCGGCCATCGAGTACGCGGAGTTCCACGACCTGCCGCGGATCTGGCTGCTCGGATGGTCGTTCGGGACGGAACTCGTGCTGATGTACGGCCTCGACCCCGTGATCGCCGGAGCGATCCTGATCTCACCGCCGCTGCGGCGGGCCAGCGCCGACGACCTCGACGCCTGGGCGGACGACGGCCGGCCGCTGGCCGCGATCGTGCCCGAGCACGACGACTACCTGCGGCCGCCCGAGGCCCGGGAGCGGTTCGCGCGGGTTCCCCAGGCCGAGGTGGTGCCGATCGAGGACGGCAAGCACCTGCTGGTGGGCCACGCCGAGCGCGTGCTGGACGAGGTGGTCTCCCGGGTCGTTCCGGGCCGCGCACCGCTGCCCCGGACCTGGGACGGCCCGGCGGACACGGTCGACACGACGGCCTACGCCTGACCGACCCGTTCGATCACGTTCGGCAGGGTCGCCCTCGCATCACGAGGTCTGCACGCCTGTTGCGGCAGGGCCGCGCCTGCCGAACGTGATCGAACCGGCAGCTAGTTCTTGACGGACTCGTCGTCCTCGACGACCTCCGCGTCGACCACGTCGTCGTCCTTCTTCGCCTCGACGGCCGGAGCCGGCTCGAAGCCCAGCATGTTCTTGAGCTGGTTGAGCGTGGTCTTGGCGGACTCGGCCTGGCGCTGCCACTCGGCAGCCTCCTGCTGGGCCTCCGTCTTGATCTTGTTGGCCTCGTCCTTCGCCTCGCTGACGGTGGACTCGGCCTTGGCCTTGGCGTCCGAGACGACCTGCTCGGCGTTCTCCTTGGCGTTCGCGACCAGCGCCTTGGCCTGCTCGTCGGCCTCCCTGGCGACCTTCTCGGCACGCTCCTCGGCGGCCTTGGCCTGGGCATTGGCCTCGGCACGGCGGGCCTCCGCCTTGGCGACGAGCTCCTGGGTCTGCTTGACGGCCTTGTCGTGGCGGTCGGCGAGCTCCTTCTCGGCCTGCTCGCGCTTCGCGGACAGGGACTGCTCGAGCTCGGTGTGCTCCTTGTCGGCACGCTCCCGGAGCTCGTCGAGGTAGGCCTTGCGCTCCTTGATCTCCTGTTCGAGATCGCGCATGGCCTCCGCGCGCATCTCCTCGGCCTCGCGCTTCGCGGTGCGCTTGATCTCCTGCACCT
The DNA here is from genome assembly GCA_048622955.1 of Actinomycetota bacterium. GTDB lineage: Bacteria > Actinomycetota > Actinomycetes > Jiangellales > Jiangellaceae > JBMCTR01. The sequence continues at coordinate 1,220 of JBMCTR010000339.1, read as the reverse complement.
CGCGCTCGGCCATCGACCGGTCGCGGTCGAGCTCGCGCTCGAGGTTGGCCCGCTTCTCCGCCGCCTCGTGCTCGATGGCGGTCCGGATCGTGGCGGCCTCGCTCTTCGCGCTGTCGACCAGGTTGCCGGCCTCCCGCTGCGCGGCGGAGCGATGCGACTCGGCCTCCGCCTTGGCCTCTCCGATCAGCTCGTCGGCCTCCCGCTTGGCGTTGGCCCGCATCTCGGCGGCATCGTTCTCGGCGGCCGCCCGAAGCTCCTGGGCGTCCACCCGCGCCTCGGCCCGCATCTCGCTCGCCTCCGCGTCGGCCTGGCCGACGAGCTCGGACGCCTGCTCCTCGGCGAGCCGGAGCAGGTGCTCGATCCGGGCGCCGAGGCCCGAGTAGGACGGCTGCTCCACCTCGCGCAGCGACGTCTCTTTCTCGGCAAGCTCCTGGCGGAGCCGGACGATCTGCTTGTCGAGATCCCTGTTGCGCGACCGCACCTGGGAAAGGGCCGACTCCAACGCACGGATGTGCTTCTCGACCTGGCTGCGGTCGTATCCGCGCATCTGGACTTCGAACCCGCCTTGCGGCATGCGGTCGAAGATCGACAGGCCGTCGTCCTCTTCGTCGATGATGGTGACATCGTTCGGTGCGTTCTCCATGATCTCCCTCGTCGGGGTGACGTTGTCCGGTTGCGGCGGCCCGCGTCTCCCCGCTGCGAACGTCGAGCCGTAGGTGATACGCGGTTACGCAGGCTACTCCGAGATCGCTCAGAAGCCGATAGGTACGCGCGGATCATCTTGCCAGGCGGGAGTCTAGATCGGCAGGGGGTGCCTGCAGCCGTAGGCTGGCCGTTATGACTCCGTTGTTCTCCGCGCTCGATCATGTCGGCATCGCCGTTCCGGACCTCGACGCCGCGATCGCCTGGTACCGGGACACCTTCGGCATGGTGGCCGTCCACGAGGAGGTCAACGAGGAGCAGGGCGTCCGCGAGGCGATGCTCACGGTGGGGCCGGAGCAGGGGGCCCAGGTGCAACTGCTCGCGCCGCTGCGGCCGGACTCGCCCGTCGCGCGGTTCCTCGACAAGTCGGGGCCGGGCGTCCAGCAGGTGGCCTACCGGGTGGACGACGTCGATGCCGTGTGCGAGCAGCTACGGTCCCGCGGGCTCCGGTTGCTCCACGACGCGCCGCGCCGGGGGACGAGCGGGTCCAGGATCAACTTCATTCATCCGAAGGACGC
>JBMCTR010000338.1:0-3067 GCA_048622955.1 Actinomycetota bacterium | reverse complement strand
GCGGGTCCGCGCTCCCTGCCGGGCTCGCACGGCCGGCCCCACCGGGAGCCGGGTCGCGGGCAGCGGCCGCGGCGGCGGCCATGACGTCCTTGACCGGGCGCTGCGTCGCGGCCGCGACCGCGGCCACGTCATCGTACTCCGGCTGCACGTTGACGACCGTGCCGTCGAGAGTCGCGGCCTTCACCCGGATGCGCTGCCCGTCCACGGACACCGTGCGTTGCTCCCGCGGGAGCGCGTGCTTGACGACCGGGCTCTCCCGGACCCCGAGTGTGGTGGTCTCGGTGAACAGCACGGTACGCACCCTGTCGGCCGCGTGCGTCTCGACGAGGACGCGGACGGTGTGCGCCGGTCGTCCCTTCTTCATCAGGATCGGCACGAGCCACGCGTCCGAGGCCCCGGCGGCCAGCAACCGCTCCAGGACGGCCGGCCACAACCGCGGATCCATGTCGTCGACGTTCGCCTCGAAGACCAGCGTGGTGGAGGCCGCGCCCGCCGGTGGGCCGACGAACAGCCGGACGATGTTGGCCCGGCCGGCGAGGTCGCGCCCTCCGGCGCCGGCGGCCTGCCGCCGCACCCGCATCGGCGGCTGGTCGCCGAACGCGCTGACGGTGGCGGTGAGCAGGGCGGCGCCGGTCGGCGTGGTGAGCTCGACGTCCGCCCCTCCGCCGTACGTCGGGACGTCGCGGAGCAGTTCGGCGACCGCGGGAGCCGGCACCGGAAGCCGTCCGTGCCGCGTCTGCACGGTGCCGGAGCCGACCGCGACGGGGGAGGCATGGACCACGTCGAGCCCCAGTGCCGCGAAGCCTGCGGCCGTCCCGACCACGTCCGCGATGGCGTCCAGGGCCCCGACCTCGTGGAAGTGCACCTCGTCCGGGGCGGTCCCATGCACGGCGCTCTCGGCGGTGGCCAGCCGCGCGAACGCGGCGATCGCGAGGCCGCGCACGGCGGGATCGAGGTCGCCCTGCTCGAGCAGCGCGCGGATCTCGGGCCAGGTGCGCTCGGCCGTCGACTCCGGCGCGCGGACGCGGACCCGGGTGGCGCGCAGCCCGCCCCGGGTGACCTGCTCGGAGGTCAGGCTGACCGGTTCGGGACTGACCGCGTCGACGGGTTGCTGCAGCGCGGACAGCGGCACCCCGGCGTCCACGAGCGCCCCCAGCAGCATGTCGCCGGAGACCCCGGAGGAGCAGTCGAGCCAGCCGATCACGGGTCGCCTCCGCCGCGGGAGCGGGAGCGGCCACCGGCCGCGCGGGCGACCCGTGCGGCATGCACGCCGGCGCTGAAGCCGTTGTCGATGTTCACCACCACGACGCCCGGCGCGCAGGAGTTCAACATGGCGAGCAGCGCGGCGACCCCGCCCAGGGAGGCGCCGTACCCCACCGACGTGGGCACCGCGACGAGCGGCACGCCGGTGAGGCCGCCGACCACCGACGGCAGGGCGCCTTCCATGCCCGCGGCGACGACGAGGCAGTCGGCGGCCACGAGCTCGTCGCGTACCGCCAGCAACCGGTGGATCCCGGCCACGCCCACGTCGGTCACGACATCGACGTGCGCCCCGAACACGCGGGCGGTGACCGCGGCCTCCGCGGCCACGCGGGCGTCCGAGGTGCCGGCTCCGACGACCGTCACCTGGCCGGACGGCGCCGGAAACGGGCCGAGCGTCGCGCAGCAAGCGGTGTCGTCGACGGTCGCCTCGGCGAGCGTCGCCCGGACCGCCGCGCGGGCCTCGGCGTCGAGCCGGGTGGCCAGGATGGCCCGGCGGGGGTGTTCCTCGCGCAGCGTCCGCAGCAGCGCCACCGTCTGCTCGGGCGACTTCCCCTCGCCGTAGACGACCTCCGGATCACCGGTGCGGTTCTCCCGGTCGGTGTCGACGCGAGCGAACCCCAGGTCACGCCAACCCGTGGTGTCGGTCACCCGCCCACGGTAGTCCGCTTCCCAATGATCACGTAGAGCAGGCCATTGCGTCCTTAACCAGGCCAGTGGGCCTGGTAAGGGGCCGACTGGCCTGGTGGGCTTGTGGGTTGCCGGTCAGGCTACGCTGACCGTCGTGTTGCGCGTGCCACGCTATGCCTACCTCGGGCCGGAGGGCACGTTCAGCGAGGCGGCGGCTCGCTGCCTGCCGGACGTGGCCGACGGCCTGTTGCCGTATCCCAGCGTGCCGGCGGCGATGGGAGCCGTACGGAACGGCGAGGCGGACGGTGCCGTCGTCCCTCTCGAGAACTCTGTCGAGGGCTCGGTGAACGCCACGCTGGACGAACTCATCCGCGGCGAACCGCTGATGATCACGCGGGAAGTGCTGCTCCCGGTCGAGTTCGCGCTGCTCGCCCGCCCCGGCACCGAGGTTGGCGCCGTGCGGCGCGTCGTCACCCACGCCGTCGCCGAAGCGCAGTGCCGGCGGTGGCTGGCGGAGGAGATCCCGGCGGCGCAGATCTACCTGACTACCTCCACGGCTGCTGCCGCCTCCATGGTGGCGAACGGCGACGTCGGAACGGACGGGCCGTACGAGGCGGCGATCGCCGCGGCTGTGGCGGCCGACCACTACCGGCTGGCCACTCTTGCGAAAGGCATCGGTGACAACCCCGACGCGATGACGCGCTTCGTTCTGGTGCAGCGGCCCGCGCGTCCGCCGGAGCCGACGCCGGCCGACAAGACCAGCCTGGTGGCGTTCATCCGGGACGACCATCCCGGTGCCCTGCTGGAGCTGTTGGAGCAGTTCGCCACCCGTGGCGTGAACCTTACCCGGATCGAGTCCAGGCCAACGGGCAACGGACTCGGCAAGTACTGCTTCGCCGTCGACTGCGAGGGTCACATCGCGGACGCCCGTGTCGGCGAGGCGCTGATGGGCCTGCGCCGGGTGTGCGCGGATGTGCGGTACCTGGGGTCGTACCCCCGTGCTGACGGAACCGAGCCCACGGCTGGGTACGGCACGTCCAACGAGGAGTTCGAGAACGCCGCCCGGTGGCTTGACCGGCTCCGCGGCGGGGATCGCTAGTCGGTTCGATCACGTTCGGCAGGTGCCGCCCCACCCCAACAGGCCCGCAGACCTGCCGCGGCAGGGGCGGCCCTGCCG
>JBMCTR010000337.1:0-3071 GCA_048622955.1 Actinomycetota bacterium | reverse complement strand
CTGGTGCTTCCAGATCGGCGCCTCGCGCTTGAGGTCGTCGATGAGGCGGCGGCACGCGTCGAAGGCCTCGCCCCGGTGTGGTGCGGACGCCGCGACCACCACCGCCAGGTCACCGACCTTCAGCGCTCCCGCCCGGTGCACGGCGGCGATGCCGCACACCGGAATGTCGGCCGCCACCTTCTCGGCGACCCGGCGCAGCACCTGCTCGACCGTGGGGTGCGCCTCGTAGTCGAGCGCGGTCACGGAACGGTCGTGGTCCATGTCGCGCACCGCGCCGATGAAGACGGCGGTGCCGCCGGCGCGGCGATCGGCCACCGCCCCGAGCACCTCGTCCACCGACAGCGGCTCGTCGCGGATGGCGATCAGCCGGATCACGTCCACCATGCTTCATCCAGCGTCGTTCGATCACGTTCGGCAGGCCGGGCAGCACTGCACCAGGGACACAAGCCTAGTGGGGTCGGGTCCCGCCTGCCGAACGTGATCGAACGAAGGGCGTCACTTGGACGAGCGCCGGCGTGCCCGACGGATGACCGCGGCCGTCCCCAGCGCGGCGACCGTGGCGCCGGCGGCACCCAGGGTGGCCGTCTCGCGCCGGCCGATCCGGCGGGAAGCAACGGCGTGCTTGCCGGCCACCTCGTCCAGCAGCGCCTCGAGCGCCGTCGCGTTGTCGTACTCCGGCCTCCAGCCGGCGGCGCGCAGCCGCTCCGACGGCACCACCCACGGGTAGGTGAGATAGTCGAGCTCGGACTCGGGCGCCGGGATGAGGCCCAGCCGGTGCAGCCGCTTCGCGGTGCCGTAGGCGAACGACGCGGGCAGCTCGATCCGTCCCCGCCCGGACAGCTTCTCCACGTCGTCCTGCGGCAGCCAGCCCACGCAGCCCACGGTCAGCGGGCCGTCCAGGTCGTCGAGCACGGCCGTCTCGAGGGCTGCCGCCAGGTCGTCGAGGTGGCAGAACTGCCAGGCCGGCTCGGTGCCGCGGATCACGAGCAGCCGCGGCGCCTCGAAGTGACGGGTCAGGACGGTGTCGACACCAGGGCCCACCAGCATCGCCGGGCGCACGACGGTCACCGAGAGCCCGCGATGCGACCGCGCCGCCCGGTCGCACAGGTCCTCGATCTGCAGCAGGTCGCTGACCAGCGCGCCGTCCTCGGTCGCCCGCAGCGGCGCGTCCTCCGGCAGCGGCACCGGGTTGTCGGCCGCGGCGCCGTACACCATCGCGCTGGTGACCACGATCACCCGGCCGGCACCGGCGGCCGCCGCCGCGGTCAGCACCGTCTGCACGCCGCGCACGTTGCTGCGTCGCTGCTCGCCGGGCTCGTCCGCGACGCCGACGTCGATCGCGGCGTGGACCACCGTGTCGCATCCGGTCAGCCGGGACACCACGGTCGGCTCGGTGAAGTCGGTGACCCGCCAGGTCACGCCGTCCACATCGCCGCGGACACGGTCGATCGCGACCACCCGGCCCACCTCGTCCCGCGCCGCGGCGAGCCGCGCCGCAAGCTCACGGCCCGCCCCCGAGGCCGCCCCCACCACGGCGACCGTGCGGCCGGCGTTGCGCCGAGCGCGAACCGCCCCGGCCTCGCTGCCCATCGCTGGCCTCCTGCCGTACCGTGATAGACGTGATACCTGACTTCGCAGTCCATCCTGCCTGAGGCCCACCGATGAATGACGTGCCGTTCGGCTTTCGGCCAGAGGACGACGACCCGAAGCGCCGGGAGGCCGGCGACTCCTCGGGCGGTTCCGGCTCGGGCGGTTCGGGCGGTTCCGGTGCCGAAGGAGGTTCCGATCAACCCGAACAGCCCGGCGACCCGCTCAGCCAGTTGTTCGCCGCGTTCGGCGCCACCGGTGGACGGCAGCCGGACATCGGCCAGATGCTGCAGCAGATAGGTCAGCTGCTGTCCTGGTCCGGGGGGCCGGTGAACTGGGAGCTCGCCAACCAGGCGGCTCGCCAGGTCGTCGCCGCGGCCGGCGACCGGTCGGTCAGCTCGGCCGAGCGGCGCGACGTCGAGGACGCGTTCCGCCTCGCCGACACCTGGCTGGACGATGCGACCGTGTTCCCGGCGACCGGAGCCTCGCCCCGTACCTGGAGCCGCGCGGAATGGGTCGAGGGCACCAACCACTCCTGGCGCGCGCTCGTCGAGCCGGTCGCCGCGCGGGTGTCCGAGGCGATGAGCCGCTCGCTCCCGCAGGAGATGGCACAGGCGGCCGGGCCGCTCGTGGGTCTGATGCAGCAGATCGGCGTGTCGATGTGGGGCGCCCAGGTCGGCCAGGCGATCGGCAAGCTCGCCGGCGAGGTCTTCGGCTCCACGGACGTCGGCCTGCCCCTCGCGGAGGGCCATCCCGTCCTGGTCCCGGCCAACGTCCGAGCGTTCGGTGAGGGCCTCGGCGTCGACGACCGGGACATCTACCTGTACCTGGCGGCCCGGGAGAACGCCCACCTGCGGCTGTACGTGCGCGCGCCGTGGCTGCGCTCGCACCTGATCTCGCTGGTCGAGGAGTACGCCCGGCACGTCAGCGTGGACACCGAGCGCATCGAGTCCACCATGCGGGACATCGACCCGGAGCGCCCGGAAGCGCTCCAGGAGGCGCTCGAAGGCGGCCTGTTCGACATGCCGACGACGCCGGCCCAGCAGGCCGCGCTCGACCGGCTCGAGCTCACCCTCGCGCTGGTCGAAGGATGGGTCCACGACGTGGTCACCCAGGCCACCAGCGACCGGCTCCCGACGGCCGCCGCGCTCGCCGAGACGGTCCGCCGGCGCCGCGCCACCGGCGGTCCGGCCGAGCAGACCTTCGCCACCCTGGTGGGGCTGCAGCTGCGCCCGCGCAAGCTTCGCGAGGCCGCGGTGTTCTGGGAGGCGGTCCGGGAGGCCCGCGGTGTCGAGGGCCGGGACGGCGTCTGGGCGCATCCGGACCTGTTGCCGGACGCGGACGACCTCGCCGACCCGGCGACCTTCCTCGACCGGGAGGAGCTCGACGCATCTGCGTTGGACGAGGACCCGGGCGACGAGGGCACGGCCGAGGACGGCTCGGGCGACGACGGCTCGGGCGAGGACGGCTCGGGCGACGGGGAC
>JBMCTR010000336.1:0-3083 GCA_048622955.1 Actinomycetota bacterium | reverse complement strand
CGGCGCCCGACGGGACGCTGTGGTTGCTGACCAACAACACCGACGGCCGGGGCAGTCCCCGGGAGGGGGACGACCGCATCCTCCGCGTCCGGGTCGAGCCGAGCTAGGCCGGGGCGCTCCGCAGGTGGGCGTCCAGAGCTTGCCGGGCGTGCCCGATGATGCGCACCGCGCGGGGGAGGTCACGCAGTTGCGCGGCGAGAAGGTCCAGGCCGGGGTGCAGTGATGTGGCCGGGACGCCGCGGGCGGCGAGGACGTCGGCCGTCCAGGTGATGAACGTGGCGAACAGGTCGTCGTCATCGACGTACAAGGCTGCCGCCAGGTAGTCGACGATGTGGCCGATGTCCTCCGCGGTGCGCTCCCGCTGCTGGTCGGTGTACGTGCGCACGGCGGGCAACCGCTCCTCCAGGCCCGCCATGGTGGTCGTGACGAGAGACGTCGCCGAGCGGGCGACTCGCGCGTGCTCCCCGTCCGCCAGGTGCTCGAGGCCGACAGCCGGCTCGAACCGGGAGGCCGGCGGACGGACACCGTCGGCCAGCCGGTCTGCGGCCGCGCGGGCGTCCGGGGCCCAGGCGTCGGCGCCCAGGAGGCGGGCGTAGCGCCCGTCGGGCCCGAAGGCGGCGCCGCCGGCCAGGACCGGTACGCCCGTCGTCCGGCACGCGCTGATCATGGCATGCGCGACGGGGAGCCGTGCCGGGATCGACGCGGACAGCGCCACGACGTCCGCGCCGGTCTGGTGCACGTGTGCGACCAGGTGGGTTGCCGGCACGTGGGCACCCAGGAAGTCGACGCGCCAGCCGCGCTCTGCGAGCACCTCGCCGAGCAGCCGGGCGGGCATCGCGTGCCATTCGCCGTCGACGCAGGCCACGATCACGGTACCGACAGGTGGCCGTGCGACGCGCTCGGGGCGGCGGGCGAGGGCGGCGACGACCCGGTCGTTGATGGCCGTGGCGGCGTGCTCCTGCGCAACGCCGATCCGGTTCGCGGCCCATTCCGCGCCGACCCTGCGCTGGACGGGTGCGATGACGTCGACGATGACCGCCTCCGGATCGGCGCCGGCGTCCACGGCCGCGAGCACTGCTGCGACGGCTGCCTGCTCGTCCCTGAGGGACACGGCCTCCCAGAGTCGGTCCCGGAGTACCTCCAGGTCACCCGCGGGTGCCGCGGCGACGGATCGGGAGCGGCCGGCCGCGGTCATGCGGCGCGCGTCTCGACGCCGGACGTGCCCGCGGCGGTTCGCGGCGCGGTGATCGCGAGCGCGGCCATGTCGTCGCGGCTGCCGTTCCCGACCCAGTCGGAGACGAGCATCTGAACACGTTCCACGACCGCACCCGCACCGAGCCCGGCGCACTCGGCGAGCGCCGCGCGCAGCCGCTGGTCGCCGAACATGTCGCCGCCCATGGGTCCGCCACGCGCCTCGATCAGGCCGTCGGTGTAGAGCAGGCACGTCTCCCCGGGCTGGAGCTCGACCTCCGCCGTCGTGGCGTGGACGCTGGGCAGCACGCCGATCAGCGAGCCGTGGGTGTCGGCCTCCTCGACCCGCCCGTCGGCTCGGACGATCAACGGCGCGGGATGCCCCGCACAGGTCAGCCGCAGCCGCACCCGGGATCCCACCCGCGACACGGTGCCCAGTACCAGGGTGGCGAACTGGCTGTGCTGCGAGCTCACGAGCGTCCGATTGAGCAGGTCGAGCAGCCGGTGGTGGTCGGTCGCGACCGGCAGCAGCGCGTGGAGCGTGTTGCGGATCTTCCCGGTCAGCACCGCCGCGTCCAGCCCTTTGCCGCACACGTCCCCCAGCACGACGAACGGCTCTTCTTCGGAGTCGGCGTTGAGGTGGACGTCGTAGAAGTCGCCGCTGACCCGCTCGCTGTCGTTCGAAGCCCGGTACCCGCCCGCGAACTCCACGCCGTCGACCTCGGGCAACTGCGGCGGCAGCAGGTCCTGCATCAGCGCTGTGGTGATCTTGACCTGCTCGGCGTACATCCGGGTCACGGCCAAGGCGGCGCCCGCACGTGCCGCGAACGGCCCGAGGAGCATCTCGTCGGACTCGGGGGACGTCGCCGCAGCGCTGCGCCGGAGCAGGAGGAGGGCGCCGGCCGGGATGCCGAGGCCCGGCAGCGGGATGACCACGGCCGAGCCGATGTCGCCCACCAGGTTCGAGGGCACCAACCAGGCGGGGACCAGCGACGGATCGACCCCGCGGGACGGTGGTGGCGGGTGACCCTGCAGGGCCTCCGGTACGCCCGGCACCCCCAGGACGTCCGCACCGTCCGCTCCCACGACGCAGCGCGCCGTCGCACCGTCCCGGCGCCCACTCGTCACCGTGAGCGCACCGTCGACCGCCCAGGCGATCACCACCGCCGCGTCCGCGAGATGCCGCGCGGCCAGCCGGGCCGTCACCTCGGTGCAGCGATCGATGTTCAATGAAGCCGATAACGCGTCGAACGTCTCCACCAGGATCGCCAGGCGGTCCCGCTCCACCTCGAGAGCTGCGGCGGCGCGGAGCCGGTCGGTGTCGTCGGCGAGCCACCACATCACACCTCCGCTCTTCAGCGGGGTCGGATGCGCCTCGACGTTCCGTTCGTCCAGTTGGCCGCTCACGCTCCCCGCCGCGGGGACCGGCTCCCCGACGCGCCGGCCGGCAGCCAACCGCTGGTGGGCCGCGACCAGCCACGGCGGTGCCACCTCGGACAGCCGGGCGCCCACCGCGGCGCCAGGCAACAGGCGCTCGGCGGCGTCGTTCAGCGACGTGACGACACCGAAGGCATCGATGATCAAGACCGGATGGACGGCGTCCGGCCACGTGGCGCCGGAACCGGTCTCGGCGCCGCGCCGGTCGTGGGCGTCGGCGCCGTGCCAGTTGTAGGAAGCGGGCTGCGACATGTCCCCCGTCAAGCTCTGTGACCCGCGGATCTTTCGGCTATCCGCTGATTGACAGCAGTACTTGACTACGAGTATGCGGATCGTGGCGCCCGGAGGGCAACAGCTCGCGGCAGAACCGTTTCAGCCGTGCAACGCCACGAGCGCTTCCGCCACCGTCCGATTCTGCAGCCTCCCACCGACAGCGGCTGTCACAGCACATTTAC
>JBMCTR010000335.1:0-3098 GCA_048622955.1 Actinomycetota bacterium | reverse complement strand
CCCTTTGGGTCCTTTACCAGGCCAATTGGCCTGGTAAAGGACCCAAAGGGCTGGTGGTGCGAGGGCACGTCCGGCGCCCGTCCGCCCCGGAGGAGACCGTCCCGCTACGAGACGGGCGTCCCCGGCCGCGAGCCGCGTAAGGGGTGCCGCCGCCACCTCTGCGTGGCTGCCCGATGCCCCGCCCCTCCCCTTACGGCGAGTCTCGCAAGCACATGACGAAAAGGGGAGCTAGCGCGATGATGTGGACCCTGGTCGGGATCGACGCCCATATCGACCACCGGAGAGAGCAGGCACTGCGGCAGGCCGACGAGCGGCGTCTGGCGACGGTCGCAACGGTACGCCGCCGGCGGACGAAGGGACGCCGCCGCCTCCGACCGCTGCGGACGCGATCTCGCACCCGCTGATGTCGGAGCCCTATGCGAGTATCGATGGCGTGCCGCGGCTAGGCTCGGGGATTCCGCTCATCGCTCGCACCGGCGAGCTCGAGCAGTTGCATGCCGCCCTGCAACGTGCCCACGACGGCGTCGCCAGCGCCGTCCTGCTCTCCGGCGACGCCGGTGTGGGCAAGAGCAGGGTCGCCGCCGAGTTCGCCGAGCAAGCCGCAGCCGACGGGGCACTCGTGGTCATTGGGCGCTGCCTCGGGGTCGGCGACAACGGGCTGCCGTACCTCCCGTTCACCGAGGTGGTCGAGCAACTGCGCACTGAGCACGCCGACGTGCTGGCCGAGCGCCCTGTGCTCGCCGGTCTCACGGGTGACGACGGCGGCCCCCACCCGGCGCAGGCAGCGGGCACACATGGCGACGACCTCAGCCAGCTCCAGCTCTTCGACGCGATGCTGGACGCCCTCGCGACCCTCGGCGCCGGCCGCGTCGTCGTCCTCGTGCTCGAGGATCTGCACTGGGCGGACCCGTCCAGCCGGGACCTGCTGTCCTTCCTGCTGTCCCGGCTGAACGACCAGCGGCTGCTCGTCCTCGCGACGTACCGCTCGGACGACCTGCACCGCCGGCATCCGTTGCGACCGTTGCTGGCCGAACTGGTCCGGCTTCCTGCCGTCGAGCGCCTGCCGTTGCAGCCGTTCGGCCACGCCGAAGCCCGCGAGTTCGTCCAAGCACTCGCCGACGAGTCAGTCGGCGACCGGGTCATCGCGGACGTCGCGGAGCGGTCCGAGGGCAACGCGTTCTTCGCCGAGGAGCTCCTCGCGGCGAGCGCGGCCCACGGCGGCATTCCCACCGCGCTCGCCGACGTGCTGCTTACCCGGGTGGAGCAGCTCAGCCCCGTCGCCCAGCGCGTCGTCCGGGCGGCCTCGGTCACGGGGCGGCGTCACGTGCGCCACCCCACCCTCGGCACCGTCCTGGAGATGCCCGAAGAGCAACTCGAGGACGCGCTGCTCGAGGCGGTGCAGCACCACGTCCTGGTGCCGAGCGAGTTCCGCGCGGACGCCTACGCGTTCCGGCACTCCCTCCTGCGGGAGGCCGTCTACGCGGACCTGCTGCCCGGCGAGCGGGTCCGGCTGCACGCCGCGTACGCCCGCATCGTCGCCGAACTGCCGCAACCGAAGCTGGCCGAGACGCTCGCGCACCACAGCCTGCACAGCAACGACCTGCCGACCGCGCTGTCGGCGTCGGTGCAGGCGGCGCGCTACGCCATGGGAGTCGGGGCGTTCTCCGCGGCGCTGCGCCACCTGGAGCAGGTCGTGGAGCTCTGGGACGCGGTGGACGACCCCGAGACCCGCGGCGGCATCGACAAGCTCGGCCTGTACCGCGAGGCGATGTACGTCGCGGGCTCGGCCGGGCAGCCGGAGCGTGCGCTCGCCTACGGACGTGCCGCGCTGCCACTGGCCGACGAGCGGGAGGAGCCTTCCCTTCGTGCGGACGTACGCCGGCAGGTCGTCGAGATCCTGCTCGCCAACGGACGTTGGCAGGAGGCCGAGCGCACCCTCTCCGAGGCGTGGGACCTGGTACGGGACGAACCGGCGAGCCGGGAGCGCTCCTGGGTGCTTGCGCTGCTGGCGCGGAGCTGGCGTCGGGACGACGTGCGGCGGTTCGGCGAGGCCGCCATCGAGGACGCCCGGGCGTCCGGGACACCAGGCGCCGAAGCCGACGCGTACATCTCCCTGGCCTTCAGCGAGCAGCGGCAGGGACGCATCGAGCAGGCGTGCACGCAGTTGGAGCAGGCCCGGGAGGTCGCTGTCCGGGCGGGCGCGCCGGACGTGGAGCTGCGCGCGCTCTACCACCTCACGGTGACGCGGCACGAACAGGGGCGGCTCGATGCCGCTGCACAGCACGCGGACGAGGGCAGCCGGAGAGCGTCCGAGCTCGGGCTGACCTGGAGCGCCTACGGCCTCGACCTGCGCTGGATGCAGGCGATGGCGCATTACGCCCGCGGCAGCTGGGACGACGCGGAGCGGGCCGCGAGCGCGCCGGGCGAGCACGTCTCGGACACCATCTCGGGCCTGCTGGCCGCGTCCCGCGCGATCGTCCGGGTCGCCCGCGGGGACTTCGCGGCGGCGAGCACGGACCTCGTCCACCTACGTCCCGAGTGGCACCGGGACCCGCAGATCGCGCAGCTGGCCGGAATCGCGGGAGCCGAGCTGGCCTGCTGGCAGGGAGATCCCGAGACGGCGACGGCGACCGTGGACGAAGCTCTCGACTCGATGCGCGCACGCTCGGGGTCCGGCTGGCCGATGGGCGGCATCCGGCTGGCCACACTGGGCATCGGGGCCCAGGCGGACCTCTCCCTCCGCGCCCGGCGGAACTCGGACGGCCCGGCCGAGAAGAATGCGCTCGCCACCGGAGAGCGGCTGGCCGACTACGCCGCGGAGACCGCGGAGCGTGGCAAGCCGAGGGCGAGCGAGATCGGCCCGGAAGGCCGGGCGTGGCTGGCTCGGATGCGCGCCGAGCACAGCCGGTTGCTCGGCGAGAACGACCCGGACCTGTGGGCCGAGGTCATCCGGGCGTTCGACTACGGCGAGGTCTACCACCAGGCGCTGGCACGCTGGCGGCAGGCCGAGGCCCTCGTCGCCCGGGGCGAGCGCGCGGTGGCAGCCGAGCAGCTCGCCCCCGCCCTCGCCACGGCGGAACGGCTCCGTGCGGTCCCGC
>JBMCTR010000334.1:0-3103 GCA_048622955.1 Actinomycetota bacterium | reverse complement strand
GACGCCACCCACGGCGCCGGCCCGTTCGCGGCGGCCGCGTCGGACAGCGCGCGGACGGCCACATCGGCCTGCGCAGCCTGCACGGGGGTCGGCTCCGGCGCCGCGGTGCGCAACTGGTCGGGGTCGACGTCCTCCTTCGACACACCCAGCCGCCGCAGCGGGTTCGGACGCAGCCGCGCGAGCCAGCGCCCGATCGGCCAGCCACCGGCCCGGTTGGCCCGGTGCCGGTACGCCCGTCCCACCGCCCCGGCGACCACGTCCACGCCCGCGGCCTCGGACAGCGCATCCACCAACTGCTCGCGGTCGCCGTCGCTGACACCGGTGAGCTCGCCGCGGCCGGTCTCCTCGAGGAGCTTGTCCGCGGCTTCCCGGAGGTCGGCGGTGAGCCGGTCGTCGGACGCCTGCCGCTGCTCCATTGCGCCGCGCAGCACATCGCGGAACTCGCCCATCCCCGCCCCGGTGGCGGCGGACGTCGCCACCACGGGAACCTCGTAGAACCCGTCCCTGACCAGGAGCCGCTGGAGATCGTCGATGCAGGCCTTGGTGTCGGCGGGCGTCAGCTTGTCGGTGTGGTTCAGCACAACGACCGTGACGTCCGAGTGCCCCGCCATCGGGCGCAGGTACCTCTCGTGCACCGCGGCGTCCGCGTACTTCTGCGGGTCCACCACCCACACCAGCAGGTCGACGAACTTCACCAGCCGGTCCACCTGCGTCCGGTGCGACTTGTCGGTGGAGTCGTGGTCGGGCAGGTCGAGCAGCACCAGGCCGTCGAGGCCGTCCTCCTCACCCGAGTCGAGCAGGCTCTCCTTGGGGACCTGGTTGTGGCGCGGGATGCCGAGCCAGTCCAGCAACGGCGCGACGCCCTGGACACCCCAGGTGCACGCCAGCGGCTCCGCCGTCGTGGGCCGGCGTACGCCCACCCGGGCCAGCTCCAGCCCAGCGATCACGTTGAACAGCGACGACTTGCCGCTACCTGTCGATCCGGCCAGCGCGACGACCGTGTGCTCCGCCGACAGGCGACGCCGGTTGCCCGCTCGGCTCACCACCGCGCGGGCGTGTCCGACGAGTTCTGGGGACAGCCGGCCCTCGGCGTCCTCCGCCGCCGCGGCCAGCGCGTCGAGCCGTTCCACCAGGCTGGCCCGGGGCGGACGGTGAACCGATCTCACAGAGTCCCCTCCTGCTGCGCGGTCTGCTCAGCGTGCTGGGTCACCTGACCCGCTTCCCACCGCCATTCTGGTTCGGCGTCCCGCAGCGCGTGCTCCACCCCGTGTACCGCGTCGCGGAGGGCGATGCTCGCGCTCGCGTCCACGGCGAGCACGTCGATGCGTTCGGTGAACCGGGCAGCCTCGGTGTCCAGCAGCGTCCGCGTCCGATCCCTCAGGTCCTGCCGGGCGGCCTCGGCGAGCCGGCGAACGGCCTTGTCGCCGAAGACCTCCTCGAGCAGCCTCTCCCCCACGACGGCCGGCCCGCCTGCGACCTGCGCCGCCTCGTCCCGGCCCTCCGCGTCCGTCACGCACAGCACCAGGACCATCAGCGAGACGCCCAGCCCGCCGACCCCGATCGACGGAACCCGCCCGTCGAAGCGCTGGTCCTCGATCTCGTCGTTGATCAGGTTCACGGTCGCCGTCTGCCACCTGCGGACCTGCTCGCGCACCCGCTCGGGCAGTTCAGGGCCGGACCGGGACAGGTCGGCCTTGCCCAGCAGCGCGCGCCCGGCCGGATCGGCCCGCCACCTGGAGTCCGCCAGGTGCGACGCGCCGTCAGCCTCGCTGACCAGCAGCGTCTCCAGGGCACGCCCGACGGCCTCCTCGACGCCCGTGGCCACGGGCGGCCTCGCCCGCAGGAGGGCCAGGACGCGGTCGCGCGTGCGCCCCATTCCCTCCTCGAGCGAGTAGCCGAGCTCCGCCGTGCCGATGAACTCCTGCCACCGGGCGAGCAACTCACCGCGCAGCAGGTTTCCGTCCTTCGCCGTCTCGTCGATCGTCTGCAGCGCGTCGTCGTACGCGCCCATCACCGACGCTCGCAGCTGGTCGGCCATCGACGCCTGCGTGTCCGCGGCCGCTGCCAGCTCGGGCGCGCGCCGCAGCAGGTCGGCGACCGCGCCGTCGAGCGTCCGGTACACGACCGCGGCCCGCGACGCGGGGTCGCCGGCCAGGCTGGCCAGCCATGACGCGACCGGTTCGATCTCGGCGCGCGGAAGCATCCCGCCGACGTCGAGCAGCGACTCGGTGATGACGAACATCGGGGACTCGCCCAGGCCGTGGTTGTCCAGCAGCGCCGCGAGGTCCTGGCGGACCTCGTCCGCACCCTCCTGGGGCACGCGGTTGAGCACCACGGAGACGGCCGCGCTCCGCCGGGCGGCCTCGTGGAGGAAGTCCCACGGGACGGCGTCCGCGTACCGCGCCGCGGTCGTCATGAACACCCACAGGTCCGCGGCGTGGAGCAACTCCCCTCCGAGCTCCCGGTTCTCCTCGACGACCGAGTCCACGTCCGGCGCGTCCAGGAGGGCGAGCCCCGGCGGCACCGTCTCCAAGGGGACCAGCCGGAGCGCCCCCGGCCCGGCCGTGCCGTCGCTGACCCGCTTCAGGTCGGGCAGGATCCGGTCGCTTTCGAACCAGCCGGCCTCGGCGGGGTTGTAGACCAGCGCCGGCGCCCGGGTGGTCGGCCGCAGCACGCCGGTCTGGCTCACCTCGCTGTCGACCAGCGCGTTCACCAGGGTGGACTTGCCCGCTCCCGTCGACCCCCCGACGACCGCGAGCAGCGGCGCCTCGACGTGCGCCGTCCGCGGCAGGACGTAGTCGTCGAGTTGAGCCACGACCTTCTTGCGCGCCTGGCGCGCCTGCTCGCTCTGGTGCACCTGCAGTGGCAACCGGAGTGCCGCCACTCGCTCGCGCAGCACCGAGAGTGCGCTGAGCGGGCTGTCGATTCCGTCCGCGGTTGTCACGGGCTCGATCCTGCCTGTTGATTGCACCTTGAGCCAAGGGAGCCCCGCCCACGGGTTTCGCGCCGCCCGCCCGCCCCGCTGGTGCCGCCAATGATCACGTTAACCACCCCATTGGGTCCTTTACCAGGGCAATTGCCCTGGTAAAGGACCCAATGGGGT
>JBMCTR010000333.1:0-3103 GCA_048622955.1 Actinomycetota bacterium | reverse complement strand
CGCCGCCCTCGCCGAGCTCCAGCGGCCGGAACGTGTCCACCATGACGGCGAGCTCGTCGAAGTACTCCTTGCCGAGCGCGCGCTCGATCGCCGCCGGCTGCGGCCCGTGCGAGTGCCCGCCCGGGTGCAGCGTGATCGAGCCCTGACCGATCCCCGAGCCCTTCCGCGCCTCGTAGTCGCCGCCGCAGTAGAACATCACCTCATCGGAGTCGACGTTCGAGTGGAAGTACGGCACGGGCACGGCCAGCGGGTGGTAGTCCACCTTCCGCGGGACGAAGTTGCAGATCACGAAGTTGTTGCCCTCGAAGACCTGGTGCACCGGCGGCGGCTGGTGCACCCGTCCCGTGATCGGCTCGAAGTCCTCGACATTGAACGTGTACGGGTACAGGCAGCCGTCCCAGCCGACCACGTCGAACGGGTGCGTCGGGTAGACCACGATGCTGCCGACCAGCCCGGACGGGCCGTGGCCGCGGTGCTTGGTGTACACCTCGACGTCGTCCTGCTCCACGACGAACGGCTCGGTGGGCCCGTGCAGGTCCCGCTCGCAGTACGGCGAGTGCTCGAGGAACTGCCCGTACCGCGACAGATAGCGCTTCGGCGGCACGATGTGCGAGTTCGCCTCGACGATGTAGGCCCGCAACGGCTGGTCGCCCTCGGGCACCCACCGGTGCACCGTCGACCGCGGCATGATCACGTAGTCGCCCTGCCGGGCGGAGAGCTTGCCGAACATCGTCTCGACGGTCGCCTCGCCGGACTCGACGTACACGCACTCGTCGCCGACCGCGTTGCGGTACAGCGGGGACGACTCCCCCGCCGACACGTACGAGATCCGCACGTCGCCGTTGCCCAGCACCAGCCGGCGGCCGGTCACGACGTCCTGCGACTTCCACTCCTGCTCGGGGAACAGGTCGTGCAGCTTCAGGTGCCGCGGCTTGAGCGGATGGTTCGGGACGGTGCGCAGGTCGGGCAGGTCCCACACCCGCGAGTCCACGATCGCCGACGGGACACCGGTGTGGTAGAGCAGCGACGAGTCCGACGAGAAGCCCTCCTCGCCCATCAACTCCTCGTAGTACAGGCTGCCGTCGGCGCGCCGGAACTGGGTGTGCCGCTTCGGCGGGATCTCGCCGACGCTGCGGTAGTACGCCATGGGCCTCCACCTCACTGCCGCTCGACCGGAGTGCCAATCCACAACGTCCGACGTTGTGGATTGGCATCAAGGCGCTGTGTTCGATAATCGGGCGATACTGTATAGCTACAGCCACAGTGCGGTAGGGTCCGGCCCATGTCAAGCGTTCCGCTGCTGTTCCACCGGCTGATCGACGACGCCGCGCTGTTCCCTCCGAGGAGCGCGGCCATGGACGAGGCCGTCACCGGCCACGCCGGGCACCGCGCGGCCTGGTACGCGCCCGCCGTCGGCCCGTTCCTCTGCCCAGCGTCGCGGCTCGACGAGCTGTCGGGACAGGTAACCGGCCCGCTGGGAGTCGCCATCGTCGTGGACACCGGCACCGGGGGCATCGAGCCGGCGGTCCGGGCGGTGCTCGACGACCCGCGGCTCGACCTTGACGGCGTCGAGGTCCCGCTGCGCGGCGAGCCGCTGCACGAGTCCGCGCGCCGGGCGGCCGTCGCGCTCGACACGGCACTGCTGGACGTCGAGGACCCGGACGACCTCGGCGTGTACCTCGAGGTCCCTCGCACCGCGGGCTGGCGGGCAGCGCTGGAGGCGGTCGCGGACTCCGGGTACCGCGCCAAGCTCCGGACGGGCGGCGCCACGCCCGAGGCGCACCCGTCCGAGGAGGAGGTGGCGGCGTTCGTTCTGGCCTGCCTGGAGCTGGACGTCCCGTTCAAGTTCACCGCCGGGCTGCACCGCGCCGTCCGCAACACCACGGACGAGGGGCTGGAGCAGCACGGGTTCGTCAACGCGCTGCTGGCGGTGGCAGACGCGCTCGACGGCGCCGACGGGGCGACCGTCGCGGCGACCCTGGCCGACCGGGACGCCGCTGAGCTCGCAGCCCGCGTCCGCGCGCTTCCTCAAGGCAGGGCCGCTGCCGTGCGGACATGGCTCGGCTCGTACGGTTCGTGCAGCATCGACGAACCGATCGACGACCTGCTCGCCCTGGAGTTGGTCGCCAAGCCCTGAAGGAGGACCGCCCGTGCCGGCGACGTCGTGGATACCGCTCGGCGATGACGACCCGTTCGGCGCGCACGCGCTGCCGTACGGCGTGTTCTCCACCGCCGGCGAGGAGCCCCGGGTCGGCGTCGCGGTCGGCTCGTACGTGCTGGACCTCGCGCCCGTTGCCGCGATCGAGAACCTGGACGGGGCGCACGTGTTCGCCGAGCGCAGCCTCAACCCGTTCCTGTCGCTCGGCCCGCGCGCCTGGTCGGCCGTGCGCGGCTGGCTCACCGAGTTGGTGAGCGAGGAACCGCACCGCGATCTCGTCGAGCCGCACCTGGTGCCGCTGGCCGACACGCGGCTGCACATGCCGTTCGACGTCGGCGACTTCGTCGACTTCTACTCGTCGCAGCACCACGCCGAGAACGTCGGGCGGATCTTCCGGCCCGACTCGCCCTCGCTGCCGGCGGCATGGAAGCACCTGCCGATGGGCTACCACGGCCGTGCGGGGACAGTCGTCCGGTCCGGCACCGGCATCGTCCGCCCGCAGGGTCTGCGGCGCGTCGGCGACGGCGTCGAGTACGGGCCGTCGCTGCGGCTGGACATCGAGGCCGAGGTCGGCTTCGTGGTCGGCGTGCCGTCCGACCTGGGGCGCCCCGTCCCGGCCGAGGCGTTCGCCGACCACGTGTTCGGGCTGGTGCTGCTCAATGACTGGTCGGCCCGCGACATCCAGGCCTTCGAGTACGTGCCGCTCGGGCCCTTCCTCGGCAAGTCGTTCGCCACCTCGATCTCGCCGTGGGTCGTGCCGCTGGCCGCCCTCGAGGACGCCCGCGTCGACCCGCCGCCGCGCGACCCGGAGCCCGTGCCGTACCTGCGGGACGGCGACCGGCGCTGGGGCCTCGACCTCACCCTCGAGGTGTCGTGGAACGGGACGGTCGTCGCCCGGCCGCCGTTCGCCACCATGTACTGGACCGCCGCGCAGCAACTGGCCCA